>SKRP01000132.1 GCA_007118445.1 Natronohydrobacter sp. | reverse complement strand
TCCATATAGATCCGCAGCCAGGGCGTGAACCGCTCCGGAAAGCGCTCGATCACAGCACGCAGCGCCGAGAGGTTGATCCAGTCGGTATCCGCGACCTCTTCCGGGTTCGGGGCAATATACAGGTCCGGCATCGCGCGCGCGGTATAGACCTGAACCAGCTCATGCTCGATCAACCCCCCGCCCACATCCGCGCGATACTCGATCTCTCCGACATGGCACAACTCAAGCCCTTCGATTCCAAGCTCTTCGCGCAACCGCCGCTGCGCACAATCCAGATCGCTCTCGCCCCATTGCGGATGCGTGCAGCAGGTATTCGCCCAAAGCCCCGGCGTGTGATATTTATGCAGCGCGCGGCGTTGGATCAGCACCCTATCGCCTTCGGTCACAAAGACCGAGATCGCCTTGTGCCGTAGCCCGCGCCGATGGACATCCAGCTTGTCGAGCGGCTTCAGCGTGCCGTCTTCCCAAGCCGGGATCAGCCAGCTCATGTGAAGCCGGGCCGGACGAGACCGGTCAGATGCAGCATGTTCTTCACCCCGATCCGCAGATGCGCCAGCGGACGCGCGGCCACCAGTTTCTTGTTCATATAGGCCTCGAAAGTCAGCCGTTGCACGTCGATATCATGGCAGAGCGACACAAAGCGCTCACGCCGGTCATCCGACTTGTAATACGCATCCTGCATGGAGCGCAAAACCTTGAACACGGTCTTGTGTTCGCGCATGAACAGTTTTCGGGCAAGCGTCAGGTCTTTTGCCTTGCCAGAGGCAAGTGCTGCCTGCGCCGCAGTCGCGGCAACCCGCCCGCCGACCATCGCGTAATAGATACCCTCGCCCGAGCTTGGCGCAACAACTCCGGCGGCATCCCCTGCCAGCACCACATCGCGGCCATTGTCCCATTTGTCCATCGGATGCAGCGGGATGGGCGCGCCTTCGCGCCGGATCGTCTCGCAATCGGTCAGCCCCGACATGGCGCGCAGATCCGCTGTTGCGGCTTTCAGATCAGCCTCGGGCTTTTCTGTGCCCATGCCGACCGAGCAGCTTTTGCCATGCGGAAACACCCAGCCGTAGAAATCAGGCGAAATGCGCCCGTCATAGATCACATCACAGCGGTCCGGGTCGTAAAAGTCATTCGCAGGCGGGGCCTTGATGATCTCATGATAGGCGATGACATAGGGGATCTTGTCCCCCCCCGGCACTTCCGCACGGGCCACATTCGAGCGCGCGCCATCCGCACCGATCACAAGTTTCGTGCGCGTGCGCTTTTCCTCTTTCGTGGCCTTATCGCGCCAGACAACATGCGTGCCCTCGTTGTCGCGCTCGATGCGCAGGAAGGTGCCGGTCAGGCGCTCCGCCCCATGCTCAGCGGCACGCACCCGCAGGAATTCGTCGAAATGCTCGCGGTCGACCATGCCGACAAAGCCGTTCTCGATGGGGATATCGACCGCGCGCCCGGTGGGCGAGATCATCCGCGCTGTGGTGATCTGCGCGACGACCTGAGACATAGGAATCTCGAAATCGGCAATCGCGCGCGGCGGGATCGCGCCGCCACAAGGCTTGATGCGGCCAGCCCTGTCCAGCAGTGCCACGCGCTTGCCCGCGCGGGCCAGATCATCGGCGGCAGTAGCGCCAGACGGCCCGCCGCCCACAACAAAAACATCAAATTCCATCGCTTATTCCCCCGGAACCAGCAGCGCCCGCGGGCGCGGTGACATGACGCGCGCAGCAAGGGCTGCTGACGCGATGAAAATTGTGGCTTGAGTCAGAAAGACCGCGCCGAAAGCATCCGCCACAGGCAAGAGGCTGCGCGCCAGATCGACCAGCGCGGCCCCTGTCAGCCCGCCAAACCCCGCGGCGATGGCTTGCGAGGCCCCCCAGAGGCCCACGCGCGCACCTTCGCGTTTTTCGCGGCCCTCGCCAGCGAGCTGCATCATCGACCCGATGGCCGCGACTGCGAACATTCCGTTGAAAAAGCCGAGTGCGATGACCAGAGGTACCAAGGGCAGCGCCCAGAGGCTTGCGCCCGCGATGGCAAAAAGTGCTATGGCCGAGCCAAGACAGCCCGCCACGACCCAGGCGCGCAGGCTGCCGATTCGGAACCCCGAGGCCGCAACGCCCACCAGCACCATGCCAAGGAAAACGCCACCATTCTGCGCACCTGACATCGAGGTCGATTGCCCCGGCGTGAAGCCGAAGACGAGCCCCGCATAGGGCTCAAGGATCAGTTCCTGCATGAAATAGGCCGTCATCGACAGGAACACGAAAAAGGTGAAATGCCGCGCGCGGGTATCGGCCCAGATCTCGCGCATCCCGTCGCGAAAACGGATCGCCGGGGGCGCAGGGCGGATCACCACGCTGCGCTCGATCCCCCAGACCGCGAGTGTGGTCAGCGCCACCGCGCCGGTGCAGATGATCGCGACGATCACCAGCAGGCGCGCATGGCTATAGGGGTCGAGGAACTGGCCCGCGGTGATCGCGGTCAGCGCAATGCCTGCGATCATCATCAGCCATGTGATCGTCGCAGCGGCCGGGCGGCGTTGTTCGGCTGTGGCCGTGGCCAGAAGCGCCAGAAGCGAGGTGCCGGACGCGCCAACCCCCAGACCGATCACTGCATAAGCCACCAGCGACAGCGCCAGACCTAAGCCGAAATGGCTTTCCAGCAGAGGAATGGCGAGCGCCGCGCCCATGCCGCCAAGCGCCAGCAGCGCCATGCCTGCGATGATCCAGCGCGTGCGGTTGCCGCCCTGATCGGCCAGATGGCCCCAGTTGGGTCGCGTGATCTGCACGCCGTAATGCAAAGCCACCAGAAAGCCCGGCAGCACCACGGGCAGCGCCAGTTCCACCACCATCAGGCGATTCAGGGTCGAGGTCATCAGCACCACGATCGCGCCCAGACAGGCTTGCACCAGCCCAAGGCGGAAAATCTGGGCCCAGCTCAGGCTCATCCGACGATCCCCCGCAGGGCGAAGGCCGCGACCATCATGCCCAGCACATAGGGCCCGACGCCGGTGCCGTTGAACCATGGGGCCAGCTTGGCCGGATCCTGCCGCCAGCGCCCCAGCGCCCAGATCTGCACGCCGATGCCCAGCGCGATGATACCAGCATGGATCGGCGCGCCCCAGATCAGCAGCAGGAACACCACAACGAGTTGCGCCAGCACCATCACAGTGCCCGCGACCGTGGCCGCATCGACCGGGCCAAGCGTCACCGGCAGCGAGCGCAGCCCCATCTGGCGGTCGCCCTCGATCGCCTTGAAATCATTGATCGTCATGATCCCATGCGCGCCCAAGCCATAGAGCAGCGCAATCGCGACTATCTCGAAGCTTGGCGCACCTGCGGCGATGACGGCGGCTCCGGTAAACCATGGCAGGGTTTCATAGCTCAGCCCCACCAGCCCCGGCCCCCACCAGCCCGAGCGCTTGGCGCGCACAGGTTCAGCGGAATAGGCCCATGCCGCCAGCACGCCGACGACCGTCGCGCCAAAGCCCCACGGTCCCAGCTGCCAGCCGACGAACAGCGCAAAGGCTGACATGATCAACGCAATATAAAGGCCCCAGCGCCCCGGTATCCGCCCCGATGGAATCGGGCGATTGGGTTCGTTGATTGCATCCACATGCCGGTCGCACCAGTCATTCGCGGCCTGCGACATGCCGCAGACGATGGGACCGGCCAGCAGCACGCCCAGCACGACCAGCGCCCAGGATTCGGGCCAGACGCCGACCGAGATGATGCCACACAGATAGGCCCACATCGGCGGAAACCATGTGATCGGTTTGATCAGTTCCAGCATCGCGCGCGGTTGCGGCAGGCCGGACGGGTTGGGGCGGGTGTCAAGACTCAGATCGCTCATGATGTAAACTTTGCCTTACATTTTGAATCTCATCAAGTGTTAATTGCACCTGACAGCGCGCAGCTTTCCGCTCAGGTAATTCAGGCGTCATTGAACCGTCGCAGCCGCTGCTTAGCTGAGCGTGACCAAGCAGAGGATCCCCTCATGAAATTTCGCTATATCTTTCCCGTCGCCCTTGCCCTGAGCGCGAGCCCCAGCCTGGCCGACCGCACGCCCCCGGCAGATGCGCTTCCGCTCTCGACCATTGTCGGCGCGCTTGAGGCACGTTTCGACATCCAGTTCATTGACGAGATTGAATGGGATGACGACGGTTACTGGGACATCGAATTCTTCACCAATGACGGGGCGAAGGTCGAAGTGAAGATTGACCCGGTCTCGGGCGAGCCGCAGAACTGACCGTCAGCGCCCTTGCGCGCCCAGAAATGCCAGGACGGCCTCTGCAGTCTCTGCCGGGGCTGTATCTGGAAAAAAATGCCCGCCCGGCAGTGCCCTGACCTGCATCTGCGCCAGTCGCGGCCCCCAGAGCGCGGCCATGTCATATTCCCGCGCCATCACCCCGTCAGCCCCGAAAAGCACCAGCGCAGGACACTCGACGCGGCGCTGCAGATCGGCCTCATCCAGCGCCAGATCATGCGCGATGGCGGCGCGGTAATCCTGACACATGGCAAAGATCACTTCTGGCTTGCGCCATGCCGCGCGATACTCGGCCAGAAGCGCAGCATCGAAATCCGCCAGCCGCGCCCCGCCCCAGCCCAGCAGGCAGGTTTCAAAGAAGTAATCCGGGTCCGCCGCGATCAGCCGCTCGGGAAAAGGATGCGGTTGCGCAAGAAAGAACCAATGGTAGTAACTCGCAGCGACCGAATGCGTCAGCCCGCGCAGCAGGGCCTGGGTCGGCACGATATCCATCAGGGTCAGACTGGACACGCGCTCGGGGGCATCCAGCGCCATGCGATGCGCCACCCGCGCGCCCCGGTCATGGCCCACAAGATGAAACCGCGCATGGCCAAGCGCCGCCATCAGCGCCAGCTGATCCTGCCCCATCGCGCGAAAGGAATAGCCCGCGCAATCCTGCGGCGCATCCAGCCCCGGCGTGGCCGAGTCCCCATAGCCGCGCAGATCGGCGGCAACCACAGTGAACCGCTCGGCCAGCCGCGCGGCTATGGGACGCCACATCGCGCGGGTCTGCGGGAAGCCATGCAAAAGCAGAACCGCAGGCCCTGTGCCGCGGATCGTGCAGGTAATCCCGACCCCGTCCAGCGTGATCGCCACGTCCCGGAATGCCTCTGCCATCTGCCCCTCGCGCGCTTTGATGCCAGTCTAGACAGCACGCGGCCTTGCGCCAAGCCCCTTGCCCCGCCGCGCACACTGCCCTAGACAGGCACGACATTTTTCGGGAGGGACCATGCGTCGCGTTGTCATCACAGGACTGGGGGTCATTTCCCCAATCGGAAATTCCGCCACCGAAGTGTCAGACAGCCTGCGGGCCGGTCGCTCTGGCATTGTCTTTGCGCCGGAACATGCCGAACATGGGTTCCGCTCTCAGATCTATGGCAAACCGCAGATCACGCTCGAAGACCATATCGACAAGCGCAACCTGCGTTTCATGGGGCCGGGTGCCGCCTATAACTTCCTGTCGATGGAACAGGCGATTGCCGATGCCGGGCTGGAAGAAAGTGATATCTCGAACCCGCGCACAGGTCTGATCATGGGCTCGGGCGGGCCGTCCACCTCTAACCTGTTTCAGGCCCACAAGATCGTGGTCGAGAAGGGCAGCCCCAAGCGCATGGGGCCATTCATGGTCACGCGCTGCATGTCCTCGACCAACTCCGCCTGTCTGGCAACGCCATTCAGGATCAAGGGCGTGAATTACTCGATCACCTCGGCCTGTTCCACATCCGCGCATTGCATCGGCAATGCCGCCGAACTGATCCAGATGGGCAAGCAGGATATCATCTTCGCCGGTGGCGGTGAGGAACTGGACTGGACCTTGTCCTGCCTCTTCGATGCGATGGGCGCGATGTCGTCGAAATATAATGACGCGCCCGAAACGGCGGCCCGCGCTTTCGATGCCTCTCGCGACGGGTTTGTCATCGGCGGGGGTGGCGGTGTGCTGGTGCTCGAAGAGCTTGAACATGCCAAAGCGCGCGGTGCGAAAATCTATGCCGAAGTGACGGGCTACGGCGCGACCTCGGACGGGCATGACATGGTGGCCCCCTCGGGCGAGGGCGGTGAACGCTCCATGCGGCTGGCACTGGACACGCTGCCAGAGGGGCGCAAGGTCAGCTATATCAACGCGCATGGCACATCGACCCCCGCAGGCGATGTGACCGAGGTCGAAGCGATCCGCCGTATCTGGGGCGAAGGCAATGTGCCCCCGATTTCATCCACCAAATCGCTGACCGGCCATTCGCTCGGCGCGACCGGCGTGCAGGAAGCCATCTATTCTCTGCTGATGATGCAGGGCAATTTCATTGCGGCCTCGGCCAATGTCACCGAGCTTGACCCGGATATCCGCGAGGGCGAGATTGCCACAAAACTGGTGGAAAACATCGAGCTGGACTCGGTCCTGTCCAACAGCTTCGGCTTTGGCGGCACCAATGCAACGCTCGTCATGAGCGCCTGGCGCGACTGAGGAGCGGATCATGTCGGGATTGATGACAGGCAAGCGCGGGCTGGTCATGGGCGTGGCCAATGAGCGCTCGATCGCCTGGGGTATCGCGAAGGCGCTGGCCGATCAGGGCGCGGAACTGGCCTTCAGCTATCAGGGCGAAGCCTTTGGCAAGCGGGTGGAACCGCTGGCGGCCTCGCTCGGGTCAGACCTGCTGCTGGATGTCGATGTCACCGATGAAGCGTCGCTCGATGCCGCCTTTGACACGCTGAAATCCCGCTGGGGCCGCATGGATTTCCTGATCCATGCCATCGCCTTTTCCGACAAGACCGAGCTGACAGGCCGCTTCCGCGACACCAGCCGGGCGAATTTCGCGCGTTCGCTGGAAATCTCCTGCTACAGCTTCATCGACCTTGGCCGCCGCGCGTCCGAACTGATGCCGGATGGCGGCGCGCTTTTGACCCTGACCTTTCAGGGCTCGAACACTGTCACGCCCTTCTACAATGTCATGGGCGTCGCCAAGGCAGCGCTGGAATCCTCGGTCCGCTATCTGGCCAATGACCTTGGCCCTGACGGCATTCGCGTGAACGCCATCAGCCCCGGCCCGATGAAGACACTCGCCGGGGCCGCCATCGGCGGCGCGCGCAAGACCTTCCGCCATGCCGAAGCGAATGCCCCCTTGCGGACCAATGCAACGCTGGAAAGTGTCGGCGGAACAGCCGTTTATCTGGCCTCCGATTATGGCGCGCATACGACAGGCGAGATCATCCATGTCGATGGTGGCTACCATGTCATGGGGATGCCGCAGGTCGATAATATCTAAGCCTGCCCCAGCCGCCAGCCTGCCCAGACCGCCCCCATCCACAGGACCAGCGAGGCGCTGCCATAGGCCAGCGCCAGCACCACCGATCGCTCCAGAAGCGTCACGATTTCCAGCGAGAACAGCGAAAACGTGGTGAATCCACCGCAAAACCCGGTCATCAGAAAGGCCCGCGCGCTGGCAGATAGCGGGCGCGTGGCCAGATAGCCGATCAGCGCCGCCCCGAGGATATTCGCAAGCAGCGTCGCCAGATAGGCATGAGCGGGCAGATGCTGCGCGGCCAGCAGGCTCAGCCATAGCCGCAGCCCGGTGCCCAACGCGCCGCCAAAACCAACCGCCCAGATCCCCATCACAGCCCCCCCGGCGCGAGCATAAGCCCCAGCGCGGCCATCAGCGGACACAGGAGCACCGAGCCGCCAGCGACAACCAACGCCGCCCGCGCACGCCCCGCCTGCCACAAATCCTGTACTTGCAGCGCGAAGGTGGAAACTGTCGTGAACCCGCCCAGAAGCCCGATGCCGAACAGCAGGAAAGCGCGCGGCATCTCCCCTGCCCCCGTATCCGGCACGACACCGAGTGCAAGGCCAAAGCCAAGGCCGATCAGCAAACTGCCAAGCGCATTGATCCCGAACACCGCGCCTGCCGGGTGCAGCTTGCGTGTCAGAAGCGCGGTCAGGCTGGCCCGCAACATGCTGCCCAGCCCGCCTGCAAGGCAGATCAGCAGGAAATCGGAAAGCGTGATGGTCATTTACTGATCACATTCGGGTTGCCGCCGCGCGCGTTTTGCGTCAACCACCGCCAGACTGTCAATCAATTCACTGGATTTGAGGGGTCCGGATGCAGCCAACTGACACGGACGGGACCTTGGCCGAGCGCCTGTTGCAGATCGCGCACGACCTGCCCCGGCAGCGGCTGACCCGGATCACGCATGACGGTCAATCCTATTTCGTGAAAACGCCCGAACACCACGCCTCGCTGCGCTGGCGGATGCAGAAAGGCGATCCCGAGGCCGCTTTCGCCCGCGAAAGCGCACTTTTGCGCGGCTTCGCGGCCAGGGGTGCGCGCGTGGCGCGAATTGTCGCTGCAGATGACAGGCATATGGTGCTGGCCGATCATGGCCCACCGCTGCAGCAGATGGTCGCGCGCGGGCAGGCCGATGCCGGCTTGATGCAGCGTCTCGGCGCAGCGCTTGCGGAACTCCATGCGCCGGGGCTGGCGCATGGCCGCCCATCCTTGCGCGATATCTGCTGGAATGGCACGCATATGACCTTTCTCGACCTCGAAGCCGGGGCGAAACTGCAGGCCACTGCACCGGATCAGGCGCGCGATCTCTTCCTGTTGCTGCATTCGGTTTTTGTGATCGACGGCAGCGCCTCGCCGCTCGCAGAGCCCCTTCTGTCGGCCTATCGCGACGCAGGCGATCCTGCTGTATGGCACGCACTGAGCATCCGTTCGCGCAGGGTTTGGTGGCTGGAAGCGCTGACCCGCCCGCTCGCCTGGGCGCATCGGATCCGAGGCAAGAAACGCTCGGAATTCGCTGCTCTGCGCGCAACGCGCAGGCTGGTTGCACGGACATGAACCAGTGCTTTCCAAAGGTTGACGCGACAGCTAGGCTGCGCCCATGACAGAAGCGCAATTCACCCATCAGGCCGAAGAGGATGCCCGCAATCAGGATATCCTGATCTGGGTCAATGGCGCGTTGAAACCGCGCGCGGAAGCGCTGGTTTCAGTTTATGATTCTGGCTTCATGCTGGGGGACGGGGTCTGGGAAGGGCTGCGGCTCTATAACGGGGTCTGGGCCTTTCTGGATGAACATCTGGACCGGCTGTATGAGGCCGCGAAGGCGATTGATCTCGATATCGGGATGCCCCGCGCCAGGATCGCGGATGCACTGGAAGAAACCCGCATTGCCAATGACATGCGGCACGATGTTCATGCGCGCCTGATGGTCACGCGCGGCGCGAAAATCCGACCCTTTCAGCATCCCGGCCTGTCGCGGTCCGGCCCGACAATCGTCATCATCATGGAACATTCCCGCCCGAAAATCGCGCGTCCGATCCGGTTGGCGACGGTGCCGCATCTGCGCGGATTGCCGATGACGCAGGATCCGAAACTCAACAGCCATTCCAAACTGAATTGCATCCTCGCCTGTATCGCTGCCGAGAAAGCCGGGGCGGATGAGGCGCTGATGCTGGATGTGCATGGCTTTGTGAACACGACAAATGCTTGTAATTTCTTCATTATTCGCAAAGGCGAGGTCTGGACCTCGACCGGGGACTATTGCATGAACGGGATCACGCGGGCCAAGGTGATTGACCTCTGCCGCGCCCATCAAATTCCTGTTTTCGAACGCAATTTCTCGCTGGTGGAGTGTTACGGCGCGGATGAGGCGTTTCTGACCGGCACATTCGGCGCACAGACACCAGTGGCGGAAATCGACGGGCGGCAGATCGGGGACGGGCAGATGGGACCGATCACAGCACGGCTGCGGCAGCTCTATATGGACATGGTTGGCGCATGAAACGCATCGCCATGTGGTCCGGCCCGCGCAATCTGTCCACGGCGCTGATGTATGCATTCGCCGCGCGCGGCGATGTTCTGGCCTGGGATGAGCCGTTTTATGCCTGTTATCTGCGCGCAACCGGGCGACCGCATCCGATGGCAGCCGAGATCATGGCAGCCGACACGCGCAGCCCCGAAGAGATCGCCAAAGCGTTGCGTGCTGACCCGCCCAAAGGGGTGCGCTACAGCTATCAGAAACACATGTGCCAGCATATGATCGCGGGCGTTCCGCGCGACTGGATGGCGGATGTGGAACATGTCTTTCTGATCCGGCATCCGGATCGGGTTTTGGCAAGTTTCGGGGCGAAATACGCCGATGTGACGCTGGACGATATCGGGTTTGTGCAACAAGCCGAGATCTTCGACTCTGTGGTCGCGCAGCAGGGCCCCCCCCCTTTGGTGATCGACAGCGCCGATATCCGCGCCGATCCCGAAGCCATGATGCGCGCGCTCTGCCGGGGTCTCGGGCTTGACTATCGGTCGCAGATGCTGCGCTGGCTTGCTGGCCCTAAACCCTATGACGGGGTCTGGGCACCAGTCTGGTACGGGGCTGTGCATCGCTCGACCGGTTTTGCAGGGCCTGAGGGGCCGCTGCCGGACCTGTCGCCAGACCTGCGCCGGATCAGCGCCGCGGCCCTGCCCTGTTACGACCATCTGGCGCGTTTCAAATTGCAGCCATGAAAAAAGCGGCGCGCCCGAGAGCGCGCCGCCTTGCTTTTGTCAGACCGGATCAGGCCAGATCGTAGCGATCTGCGTTCATCACCTTGACCCATGCCGCGACGAAATCCTGCACGAATTTCTCGCCGGCATCATCCTGGGCATAGACCTCGGCATAGGCGCGCAGGATCGAGTTCGAGCCAAACACCAGATCGGCGCGGGTCGCGGTCCATTTGGCAGCACCTGTCTTGCGGTCCTGCAGCTCGTAGGCATTCATGCCCTTGGGCACCCATTTCCAGTTCATGTCGGTCAGGTTGACGAAGAAATCCGTCGTCAGCGCGCCCACACGGTCGGTAAAGACACCATGCGCGGTGCCGCCATGGTTGGTGCCCATGACACGCATCCCGCCAAGCAGGGTCGTCATTTCCGGCGCGGTCAGCCCCATGAGCGATGCGCGGTCGAGCAGCATTTCCTCAGCTGTGACGACATAGTCCTTCTTCATCCAGTTGCGGAAAC
>SKRP01000075.1 GCA_007118445.1 Natronohydrobacter sp. | reverse complement strand
GCTGTTTGCCACTCATCGCAGGTCGCTGTCGGGCGCGGGTCAGCGCACGCGTTGGGTGGCAGATCATCCGGCGCGGCAGGGCCGGGCAGAGACCACAGATCATCCTCGGAAATGCTGTCAGGCACCGCATCTTCCGCGCGCGCCGCTTCAGACACATCGTTTCTTGAAGAGGCATGACAGGCCATCTGTGAAGCATATGGCAGTTTCGCGCAGGACCCAACGCTCTGGGTTCAGCCTTGCACGGAACTGTCGGACGATGGCGGCTCGACGGGGCCTGTCGGAAAAAACTTGCGGGAATGAAATCCCTGTTTGCCCTGGCGGTTCGGACAGGTCACAAAGAACCCTGTTGCGTTGCGAGCGGTCGATGCCGGACTATGACTATATCATCATCGGTGCAGGATCAGCGGGCTGCGTGCTCGCGGATCTGCTGAGCGCGGACCCCCGTCACCGCGTTCTGGTTCTGGAAGCTGGTGGCCCGGACCGGCATTTCTGGGTGAAAATGCCTCTGGGCTATGCCTATGCCCATATTGACCCGCGCATCACGGTGAATTGCGGAACCGAGCCGGACACCGGGCTTGCGGGGCGGCGCAGTGCATGGCCGCGTGGTCGGGTCGTCGGTGGCTGCAGTTCGATCAATGCGATGGCCTATATGCGGGGCCTGCCGTTCGATTTTGAGGATTGGGCAGCATCAGGTGCAACGGGATGGGACTGGTCGGCTGTCAGCGCAGTCTATGACCGGCTGGAAGCGAAAGGCGGTCACACCCGATCCGGGGTGATCCATATCAGCGATCTGTCGCAGCAGATGCACCCTTTTTCCGACGCTTTCCTGCGTGCTGCGCAGGATATCGGATGGCCTGTGCTGGAGGATCTGAATACTGGTGCCGCAGGTATCGGGTATTATCGCAGCACGATCCGGAACGGGCGGCGCTGGTCGGCGGCTGATGCCTTTCTGCGCCCGGCCTTGAAGCGCGGCCGGGTGCGCCTTGAAACCCGCGCCAAGGTCACGCGGATCGAGATCGCGAACGGGATCGCGCAGGGCGTCACCTATCGCCAGCATGGCCAGATGCTGCGGGCCAATGCCCGCCGCGAGATCATCCTGAGCGCCGGGGCCATCCATTCACCACAAATCCTTCAGCTTTCCGGCATCGGTCCGGGAGCGCTGCTGCAAACGCATGGCATTCCGGTTCAGAACGCCTTGCCGGAGGTCGGGCGCGGCTTGCAGGATCATCTTGCGGTCAGCTACAGTTTCACAGCCCGACCCGAGACGCTCAATGCCCGCCTGGGCACGCTGTCCGGACGCCTGACTGCCGGGATGCAGTATCTGGCCATGCGCAGCGGCCCGCTGGCCGTGCCAGTCAATCAGGTCGGCGGCTATATCGCGTCGCAGGGCGCGCCGCGTCCCGATACGCAGATCTATTGCAACCCGATGCTGTATTCCTATGGCCCCAAAGGGCCCGAAGTCACGCGGGCCTCGGGCTATATCCTGTGCGCCCAGCCATGTCGGCCCGGCAGCCGCGGTGAAATCCGGATCATCTCGCCCTCAGCCGATGATGAACCGGGGATATGGCCCAATTCCCTGAGCACCGAAGCCGATTGCCGGAATGTAATCCAGGCCGGGCGGCTTTTGCAGCGCCTTGCCCGCAGCGACACGCTCATGCGGGCAAGGCGCGCTGCCATCGGTCCGGATCTGTTGCGCCTGAATGACGATATGCTGCTGGAGGATTTCCGCGCGCGGGCCGCGACTGTGTTCCACCCCAGCTGCACCTGCCGCATGGGCAATGATCCTGCGCATTCCGTTCTGGATGCAAGGCTGCGCGTGCATGGAACCGATCGGCTGCGCGTTGTGGATGCCTCGGCCTTTCCCAATATCACCTCGGGCAATACGAATGCACCCACCATGATGCTGGCAGCCCGCGCCGCCGAACTGATCCTCGCCGACAGAAATTGAGCCATTCGTATCGCCGCTGTCGCATTGGCGTAACGGGCACGGGCCAGCCCAGAGAACGCGAGATCAGCCCCGGCTGCGCGTCGGAACGCATGTCTGCCTGTCGTTATTCCGCCGCCGTTTCGGCCTGTTTGAACACGGGCTCCATACGCGCAAGGATCTCATCGGCCAGATGGCACTTCATCTGATGCCCGTTTGCCAGCCTGCGCATGGGCGGCACTTGGGTTTCACACAAGCCCCCGGGCACATCGCTTTTCCAGCGGCACCGGGTCTGAAACGGACAGCCCGGCGGCGGGTTCATGGCGGACGGGATATCACCCTCCAGAACGATGCGCTTCTTCTCGACCGACGTATCCGCGACAGGCACCGCCGAGAGCAGGGCCTCGGTATAGGGGTGATAGGGCGGCGCAAAGACCTGATCGGTGCTGCCCAGCTCGACCACATGGCCCAGATACATGACCATCACCCGGTCCGACAGATAGCGCACGATTGACAGATCATGGCTGATGAACAGCAGCGTTGTTCCATTCTTGCGCTGAATGTCCATCAAGAGTTCCGTCACGGCCGCCTGCACCGACACATCCAGCGCCGAGACCGGCTCATCGGCCACCACGACCTTCGCGTCGCCCGCGAAAGCCCGCGCGATGCCGACCCGCTGCTTTTGCCCGCCCGAGAGCTGACGCGGCATCCGGGTCGCGAATTCGCGCGGCAGTTTGACCAGATCCAGAAGCTCCAGCATGCGCTGCTCGCGCTCTGCTGTCGTATTGCCGACCTTGAAGATTTCCAGCGCCCGGATGATCTGCGCGCCCACGGTCATGGACGGGTTGAGCGTGTCGAACGGGTTCTGGAACACCATCTGCAAGGTCGAGACTGTATCGGTGTTGCGTTGTTGAATCGGCGTCGATTGGACATTCTCTTCAAACAGCATGATCTTGCCCGAGGTTGCCGTTTCCAACCCCATCAGCACCTTGGCAAAAGTGGATTTGC
>SKRP01000283.1 GCA_007118445.1 Natronohydrobacter sp. | reverse complement strand
TGGAGGAAATGCGCGACAAGCTGGCGCGCAAGCTGGCAGATACAGAGCTGTACGAGGACGCGCGGCAAGGTGATCTGCGGGTCTGGCAGGCCAAATATACCGAAGTGATGGAAGGGCTGGACCGGGCCGAAGCCTTGTGGATGAGTGCGCAGGATGCGCTGGACACAGCGCTTGCCGAATAGCCGGGCCGGGCCGGGAAGGGCTCAGCCGATCATCATCTCATCTGCGCCCAGTTGCTGATAGACCCGCGCCATGCGCTGCAGCGCGATGCGCAGCACGATCTTGCCTGAGCGCGCCGACCAGCCCATCGCGGTCTCGGCGGCTTCGACCCCTTCCAGACGGCAGCAGCAGCGCAGGGCCACATCGCCCAGACCGGGGCCGAGATCGCGGAATACGTCGCGCACCCGCTTGCGCGCGCCCCCGGTTCCGGGCGGGGCGACATTGGGGCCGGGAACCTGTCGGGTTTCCAGCGCCTTGAGCAGATCCTGCGCCGAGGCCCAGTCGACCATGTCAAGCTGCGCCATGGTGAAATCTTCGCGCAGCCGTTCGGCGGCCTGCACCTGCCGCGCTTCGAGAAAGCGTTTTCCGGTCTTGTCGCGCCGCCGGGCCAGAACCGTGATCGGGCTTTCCACCATGCCGTAGCGCGGGCGGCGCGGGGCGCAATCGTCATTCTCGCCTGCGTGCACAGGCGCTGTCACTTCGGAGTCGCGGGCATTGCGCAGCGCCAGCCGACCCGTGGGGCTGAGCGCATAGCTGCAGACGCGCCCGCGATTGCGGCAGGTGATCCAGTCCAGAAGCGCCATAGCCTCGGCGATATGGCGGTCCAGCACGGCCACCCGCCGGGCAATGCCACTGGCATCCTCGCGGGTGATCACCGCCTTGGGCATATCCTGCGCGACAATCAGCAATGTGCCAGACGGCACCAGCTCGCGCAGATAGCGCAGCGCCTGATCTTCGGTTTCCGGGTGGATGAGCGGGTCGGGCAGCTTGCAGGGCTGGGGCATCTTGGTTCGTGGCTCCGTGTCTGTTCGGGAACGGCAATGGGGCTTGGCCCCGTAGCGCATCGACTGGTCCAGTTTGCGCAGCGCATTATCGACGAGCGGATCGTCACGCAGGTTTTCGAAACGGCGGACCTGCCGCAGGATGGTCGAGGCATGGCACCCTTCGGCGCGGGCGATCGCGCGCAACGACTGGCCTGCGGCAACATGGGACAGATACAGACGCACACCAGAGGGAACCCATTGCGGCAACCTGCTGGTTCCGTCTGCCTCTGTTGGCGCTGCGATGCAGGCTGGCGCGGGCATGTGAAGGCGCTTCCTTTGCAATATACAACCAATGATTGCACAGTTATCCAGTATGTTAACCTTTTTTTGGGAAAGCTCAGAATGGTTTAAATTTCCTAAACCTAGCTGAAGTCAGCGCGCGCTGGGCCTTTGCGTGACGCAACACTCTGTTCAGACGTGCAGAATGGCACTGATCAGCACTGGAGGTTTCACATGCATTTTGCTTTCTCGACCCTCGACACTCTGATCCGGCCTCGCCTTTTGGTTGTGGCGGCGCGTCATGGGTTGTCAGAGTATAGCCGCGCGACATTGCTGCCGCGCTTGCTGGGCCTGCCGGCCGCGCGCAATCTGCCTGCGCCCGGCGATGCGCTGCAGCTTCTGATGATGCGCGAACGCGCCCTTGAGACCGCGCGGCGCCATCACGATGCCAGCTGGCGCGCGGCAGATCATGTCGCGATCATGACTGCGATCCTGCATGAGGCACGCGCCTGCAGCCCCGAGGCGGCGGGCCATGGGACCGGGACACATGCGCCCGACGCATTTCCCTGAGGCGCTCAGTTCAGGGCGGCGCTGTGTCCATCTGAGATCGTGCCTGCATCACTGCATCGAGGGCGGTATCGAGCACGTCCAGCCCGGCAGTTCTGCGATGGGCCTGTTCGGACAGGATTCGCCGCCATTGTCTTGCACCGGGCTGGCCTGCGAACAGCCCCAGCATATGCCGCGTGATCGCGGCAAGCCGCGTGCCCATGGCCAGTTCGGCAGCGATATAAGGGCGCATGTCCTGCAGCGCGTCCGTGACCGACCGGCCCTTCTCGGCCCCGAAGATGCGCCTGTCCGCATCACACAGGATATCCCCCGGACGCTGATAGGCCGCCCGCCCGATCATCACCCCGTCCAGCCCCTGCGCCAGCAGATCGCAGGCCTGGCCCAATGTCGTCACCCCACCGTTCAGGCTGATCCGCAGCGCCGGGAATTCAGCTTTCATGGCCATCACCAGCGGATAGTCGAGCGGTGGGATTTCCCGATTATCCTTTGGCGACAGGCCCTGCAGCCATGCCTTGCGGGCATGGATGATAACATGGCGCACACCTGCATCCTGCAGCTTGCCCAGAAACAGCGGCAGTACATCTTCCGGGGTCTGGTCATCGACACCGATCCGGCATTTCACTGTGATCTCTGCAGGGCAGGCGGCGGACATCTCGGCGCATATCTCGGCCACCAGATCAGGAGATTGCATCAGAACCGCCCCGAAACTGCCCGATTGCACGCGGTCAGACGGGCAGCCGCAATTCAGGTTGATTTCGCGATAGCCAGCCTGCCAGCCGATTCTCGCGGCCTGAGCCAGTTCCTTTGGATCAGACCCGCCAAGTTGTAGGACGAGCGGATGTTCTGACGGGTCATGTTCAAGCAGGTGCAGGGCATTGCCGCGCACCAGCGCCGGGGCTGTCACCATTTCAGTGTAGAGCTGGGCATGTCGTGACAATTGCCGGTGGAAATACCTGCAGTGCCGGTCGGTCCAGTCCATCATGGGCGCGCAGGATAATCTAGCGTGTTGATTTATTTGCATTTTTTGTGTATCTTCAAACTGTTGGCGGCGGATGCTGCTACGCTGGAATACGCCCCAATATCCCCGAATTTGCCCCTCTACGA
>SKRP01000261.1 GCA_007118445.1 Natronohydrobacter sp. | reverse complement strand
TGGTGCAGGAGGGGGCAAACGGCCCGCCTGTGCTGTCCGACGACATGCCGGAAACCGTGATGATTGAGGCTTTCGCGCCGGGTCGCGAGCTGACGACAACAGTGGTGGGCGACCGCGCCCTGACCGTGACCGATATCCTGACCGATGGCTGGTATGATTACGACGCGAAATACCAGCCCGGCGGGTCGCGCCATGTGCTGCCTGCTGACATTCCGTCCGACATCCATGACGCCTGCCTGCGGATGGCCCTGCAGGCGCATCAGGTGCTGGGTTGCCGTGGCGTCTCGCGCACGGATTTCCGCTGGGATGAAAGCCGGGGGCTGGACGGGTTGATCATTCTGGAACTGAACACCCAGCCCGGCATGACGCCTACCTCGCTGGTGCCCGAACAGGCCGCACAATGCGGGATCAGCTTTTCCGACCTCTGTCGCTGGATCGTGGAGGATGCGTCATGCGACCGCTAGATCCGCAGGATCGCGATGCACCGGTCTCTGCAATGCGCGATGCGCAAGCGTTCTGGGATCATCTGGGCGCAACCCGCGCCGAGGAATATGCGCAGGACGATATCCTGCCGATCAGTGCTGTGCCTGTGGCCCCGGCCCTGCCGCCTGATACTGCGGCGGACAGCCTGCAGGGCCGGGCGCTGGCGGATGTCCCCCGTGGCAGTCTTGAAGATACGCTGCAGGCGCTGGACCAGCCCGCGCCTGCGCTTTCCGCTGCCGATATGCCCGAAACCAGCAAGATGGCCATGGCTGCCGCGCTGGAAGAGCCTGTCACACCCGCGCCGATGGACGGCCCTGCACCGACCCAGACGCCCCTGACCGCCGCAAGACCGCGCAAGCCTGCGGCCCCGACGCGCCGGTCGCGTTTTGCAGGCGGGCGCATCGGCTACCGGATGCAGCGCATCTGGCTGACCCCGGCCTATCGCCTGCTGATCAAATACGGCCTGCCGGTGCTGGCGCTTGGCGCGGCACTTGGTTTCCACCTGTCGGATGAGGCCAACCGCACCGCGCTCGCGGAGAAGGCCGATACAGTCTATTCCGCTGTCGTGGATCGTCCGGAATTCATGGTGACAGAGCTGCAATGGCCCGAAGTGACACCGGAACTGGATGCCGCGCTGCGCGACCGGCTTGAGCTGGATCTGCCGCAATCCTCGTTCCGGCTGGATCTGGATGCGCTTCGCCAAGAGGTCGAGGCGCTGGACTGGGTGCGTTCGGCCGATCTGCGCCTGCTGTCCGACGGGGTGCTGGGGCTGAGCATCACCGAGCGGGTGCCGGCGATCCTGTGGCGCTCGGAAAAGGGGTTGCAGCTGCTGGATACCGAGGGCGTGCGTGTGGCCCATGTCACCCGCCGCGACATCCGCCCCGAGCTGCCGCTGATCGCGGGCACTGGCGCGAATGAACATATCCGCGAGGCGTTTGACCTGCTCGATGCCGCAAGCCCGCTGGGCGATCGGGTGCTGGGGCTTTTGCGCGTGGGTGAACGGCGCTGGGATGTGGTGCTGGATCGCGACCAGCGCATCCGCTTGCCGGAAAAGGGCGCGCTGCCTGCGCTTGAGCGGGCGATGGCGCTGCATCAGGCGCAGGATCTGCTGGCGCGCGATCTGGTCGTCGCCGATCTGCGCAATCCCGCCCGCCCGGTTCTACAGATCAGCGCAGGGGCGATGGAGTCCTTGCGCGACATACGTTCCCAGTCCCCGGAGTTTTCGCAATGATCCTTGACCCTTACGCTTCGCAACGCGCCATGCGCCAGATGCGCCGCGCCGCCATGCAGCGCGGCGTGATCGCGGCGCTTGATATCGGCAGCTACAAGGTCGTGGCGCTGGTTCTGAAACTGGACCCCGGCGCCAGCGAAACCGGCCATGCCGGGATCGGCAAGATGGCCGGACAGGCTGCGTTCCGTGTCATCGGGGCGGGCACAACGCGCTCAAGCGGGGTGCGCTATGGCGAGATCTCGACCATGTCCGAGACCGAAAGCGCCGTGCGCACCGCACTGCAGGCCGCGCAGAAAATGGCGCAGACACGGGTCGATCATGTGATGGTCTGTCTCTCGGGTGGCCATCCGCGGTCTTACGGGCTGGCCGGTGAGGTCGATATCGAAGACGGCGTCGTGGTCGAGAATGATATCGCCCGCGTGATGGCCGCCTGCGACATGCCCGATTTCGGGGCCGGGCGCGAAGTGCTGCACGCGCAGCCGATCAATTTCGCGCTCGACCGCCGTTCGGGCCTGTCCGACCCGCGCGGGCAATCGGGGCGCAATCTGGCCTGCGACATGCATATGGTGACGGTCGATGCCAGCCTGATCCAGAATATCTGCAATGTGCTCAAGCGCTGCGATGTGGAACTCGCTGGCATCGCGTCCAGCGCCTACACCGCCGGCATGGCCGCGCTGGTCGAGGATGAGCAGGAACTGGGCGCGGCCTGTGTCGATCTGGGGGCAGGCAGTTCCAGCGTGTCGATCTTCATCAAGAAACACATGATCTATGCCGATTGCGTGCGGATGGGCGGCAGTCATGTGACCTCGGATATCTCGAAAGGGTTACAGATCGATTTCGGCATGGCCGAGCGCATCAAGACAGTGCATGGCGGGGTGCAGGCCACGTCGATGGATGACCGCGAGATGATCGAGATCGCGGGCGATAGCGGCGACTGGGACAAGGACCGCCGCCGCGTCAGCCGTGCGGAACTGATCGGGATCATGCGCCCGCGCATCGAAGAAATCCTTGAAGAAGTGCGCGCGCGACTGGACGCCGCCGGGTTCAGCCATCTGCCCAGCCAGCAGGTGGTTCTGACCGGGGGGGCTGCGCTGGTGCCGGGCTTTGACGGGCTGGCCGCGCGCATCTTCGGCCAGCAGGTGCGTCTGGGCCGCCCGGTGCGGGTGCGCGGGCTGCCGCAGGCCGCGTCGGGGCAGGCGTTCTCTTCCGTGGTGGGGCTCAGCCTGCTGGCCACGCATCCGCAGGATGAATGGTGGGATTTCGATCTGCCGGTCGACAGCTACCCGGCGCGGTCCTTCAAGCGCGCGGTTAAATGGTTCAGGGACAACTGGTAACCTCAAAATCCGGTGCGCGTGCCGAAACTCGGCGGAAATTCGCGGAAAAAATGCCACATATGGGGGTGATTTGTGAATTTTTTGGTGACGTTTTTGCACAGGCACTGTAGATTCAAGGGAAACACAGGCTCGGTAACGCTCAGGACACACGGGCGGCAGGCATAAAGAGAGGCGGAGTAACAGCATGGCGTTGAATTTTTCGGAAACCTCGCAGCAGGGTGAACTGTCGCCGCGGATCGCCGTTTTCGGGGTTGGTGGCGCAGGCGGCAATGCTGTCAACAACATGATCGACAAGCAGCTCGAAGGGGTCGAATTCGTCGTGGCGAATACCGATGCCCAGGCGCTGCAGCAGAACCGTGCGCAGGGGCGCATCCAGATGGGTGTCAAGATCACCGAAGGTCTGGGCGCTGGGGCGCGGCCGTCGGTGGGTTCTGCCGCCGCCGAGGAAACGATCGAGGAAATCATCGATCATCTGGCCGGGTCGCATATGTGTTTCATCACCGCTGGCATGGGCGGCGGCACCGGCACCGGGGCTGCGCCGATCATCGCGCAGGCTGCGCGCGAACTGGGCGTGCTGACAGTCGGTGTCGTGACCAAACCCTTCCAGTTCGAAGGCGCGAAGCGCATGCGCCAGGCCGAAGAGGGCATCGAGGCACTGCAGAAAGTCGTCGATACGCTGATCATCATCCCCAACCAGAACCTGTTCCGGCTGGCCAATGAGCGCACGACCTTCACCGAAGCTTTCGCGCTGGCCGATGATGTGCTGTATCAGGGCGTCAAGGGTGTGACGGATCTGATGGTGCGTCCGGGTCTGATCAATCTCGATTTCGCCGATGTCCGCGCCGTGATGGACGAAATGGGCAAGGCGATGATGGGCACCGGCGAGGCCGAGGGCGAAGACCGCGCCATCCATGCCGCCGAGAAAGCCATTGCCAACCCGCTGCTGGATGAAATCAGCCTGCATGGCGCGCGCGGTGTTCTGATCAATATCACCGGCGGCTATGACCTGACCCTGTTCGAGTTGGATGAAGCCGCCAACCGCATCCGCGAAAAAGTGGACCCGGAAGCCAATATCATCGTCGGCTCGACCCTTGATCCGTCGATGGAGGGGGCGCTGCGCGTGTCGGTCGTCGCCACTGGCATCGACGTGGCTGACAAGGCCGAGGGCGAAGAAATCCCGCGCCGCAGCTTCGCGGAACCTGTGCGCGCGCCGCTGGCCGAAAAGCCTGCACCGCGCCCTGCGCCGGAACCGGCCCCGGAACCTCAGGTCCAGCCTGCTGCGATCCGCGGCACCGCGCCCGAGCCTGCCCAGCAAAACCTGTTCAATGACGGGTCCGAGTATCGTGTCGCACCGGCAGCCGCCGCGCCTGCGCGTCCGGCAGCATTCCGTACCGAGCCTCAGCCTGCCCCTCAGACGCAATATGCGCCCGAGCAAGCCGGAGTTTTCGATATCGATTCGGTGCTCGCCGATCAGATCACCCCGGCGGCCCAGGATCGTAATGCAGATGCTGCAGGTCAGTTCACTGCGCCGCGCCGTTCCACGCCGGGCACGCCCTCGCGCGAAACACTGGAGCGTTTGCAGCGCGCTGTCCAGAAAGCGCCCGAGCATCAGGGCGGACGCGCTGCACCGCAGCCCCAGTCCGACCTGACTGCGCGCGATGCTGATCGCGGCTCGCGCTTCGGGATCGGATCGCTGATCAGCCGCATGGCAGGGCATGGTGGCGAACAGCAGGCCCCGGCACAGGCGCAGATGCGCCGCAGCGCGCCGCCTGTGTCGCATTATGACGAGGATGTTTCGCCGAACGCCTCGGAAGAGCGGATCGAGATCCCGGCTTTCCTGCGCCGTCAGGCCAACTGAGCTGACCTTGTCATCCAGACCAAAAAGCCGGCGTCGCGTCGGCTTTTTTCATGTCTGTTGCTGTTGCAGGTTGTCAGGGCTGGTGATCAATTCCAACAGCCGCGCGGCTTCGCCCCGACAAGGGGCGAGTTTGGCCTTGGCCTCGCCTGGATAGAATCGCGCGCGCGTCCCGGTGGGCATGGGCGGCAGCGCTTCGATCAGCACGCGCGGCCCGGTCCTGGTGCTTTCTTGCTGCCAGGCCCGCGCAAGCGCTATCTGCGCGGCTTTTGACGCCCCGTAAGCGCCCATGAATTTGCCCTGCGCGGCAGGATCATCGATGAAAAGCGCCGTCGCACGCGAGGGCGCTGCAGCCAGCAAGGGCGCGATCATCGGGATCAGAAAACCGGTCGCGCGGATATTGATGGCCGCGCATTTGTCCCAGTCCTTCAGCGCGATATGGTCTGCCGGGCTCATCGGGGGGGCATGAATCGCGGTATGCGCCCAAAGATCCAGATGCCCCCAGCGGTCATGAATATCGCGGCACAGATGGCGCATCGCATCATCCTGGGTGATATCCATCGCGGCCAGCGTGACGGTGCCGCCCTTCGCCTTGATGCGGTCATCCAGCTCTTCCAGCGCGCCCATCGTGCGCCCCAGCGCGATGACATGCCATCCCTTGACTGCAAGCGTTTCGGCCAGAGCGGCCCCAAATCCGCGCGAGGCCCCGGTGATCAGGGCGAGTTTGGTGTCAGATGCTGTGTTCATGGCCTCCCATTCCCAGTTTGCAACGGATTTGGCAAGAGGGGGCAGGGAGGCGCAAGACAGAGTGCATTTGAAATATCGGCAAGAATCCGCTTGACTCGAATCTTTTTATGTTTCCGTCTTGAAGATGTCCGTTGCGGACAGATTTCGAGTTGATTTTTCGCAAGAGGCCCCATGTCACGATCCCCGGTTTCCGCCGTTTTCGCGGCACTTGTCCTGACCTTCGCGAGCGCATTTCCGGCACAGGCTGACCGGCTTGTCGCGCGCGTCAGCATTTCCCAGCAGACCATGCATGTCTATCACCATGGCCAGTTGCTCTATGAATGGCCGGTTTCGACCGCACGCAGCGGAAAGGTCACGCCAGCCGGGTCGTGGCGGCCGCAATTGCTGTCGCGCAATCATCGCTCCAGCCTGTATAACAACGCGCCCATGCCCTATGCTGTGTTCTATTCCGGCAATTACGCGATCCATGGCACGGATCAGATCAACCGTCTGGGCCGTCCGGCCTCGGCGGGCTGCGTGCGCCTGCATCCGAACAATGCGCGCAAATTCTTCGACATGGTCCGCGCCGAGGGCATGACCGAGACCCGCGTGATCGTGGTGCGCTGAGCCCGCGCGATCTGAGTCCGGCGCGCAACATGGGCAGCCCCACGATCTGGTGGGGCCGCATTCATGCTACCCAAAGCATCGGGGTTTCCCTATAGTTCTTGCGGAGCGACAAGAACAAAACCCGAGGGAGAGGACATGCGCTGTCCGTTTTGCGGCAATACCGATACGCAGGTGAAGGATTCACGCCCCGCAGAAGATCATGGCGCGATCCGAAGACGGCGCTTCTGCCCGGCTTGCGGCGGGCGCTTCACCACTTACGAGCGCGTGCAGCTGCGCGATCTGGTGGTGGTCAAGTCGAACGGACGGCGCGAGGCGTTCGACCGCGAGAAGCTGGAACGCTCGGTGCGGATTGCCATGCAGAAACGGCCCATCGAACATGAGCGGATCGACCAGATGATTTCGGGGATCGTGCGGCGGCTGGAAAGCATGGGCGACACGGATATCCCGTCGAAGATGATCGGCGAGATCGTCATGGAAACGCTGGCGCGGATCGACACGGTGGCCTATGTCCGCTTCGCCTCGGTCTACAAGAATTTTCAGGAAGCTGATGATTTCGACAAATTCGTCTCGGAACTGCGCCCTGAACCCAAGGATGCCGGCTAGGTCGTGAGCGGCGCGGCAGATCAGCGCTTCATGCGCCTTGCGATTGCGCTGGGGCAGCGCGGTCTGGGTCGGGTCTGGCCCAATCCGGCCGTGGGCTGTGTGCTGGTGCGTGAGGGCCGGGTGCTGGCGCGCGGCTGGACGCAACCGGGTGGCCGACCCCATGCCGAAGCCATGGCGCTGACGGGCTGCGATGCGCGCGGCGCCACAGCCTATGTCAGCCTTGAACCCTGCGCGCATCACGGCAAGACCCCACCCTGTTCGCAGGCCCTGATCGATGCAGGTGTGACGCGGGTGGTCACGGCGCTGACCGACCCTGATCCGCGCGTCGCAGGCAAGGGCCATGCGATGCTGCGCGGTGCGGGGGTCGAGGTGGTCGAAGGGGTCGAGGCAGAGGCTGCACGCGCCGCGAATGCGGGCTTTCTGCTGCGCGTGACCGCGGGGCGGCCCTTCGTGACGCTGAAACTGGCGCTGACGCTGGACGGGCGTATTGCCACCGGCTCGGGCGAAAGCCGCTGGATCACTGGCGCGCAGGCGCGGCGCATGGTGCATCTGATGCGCGCGCGCCATGATGCGGTGCTGGTGGGGGCAGGGACGGCGCGGGCGGATGACCCCGATCTGCGGGTGCGGGGACTGGGCGTGGCGCATCAGCCAGTGCGGGTGGTGGCGACGCAGGCGCTCGGGCTGGATGCAGGGGGGCGGCTGGGGCAATCGGCGGGCGCGGCCCCGGTCTGGATCGCCCATGGCCCGCAGGCCCCGGACGCGGCGCGTATGCACTGGCAGGCCGCCGGGGCAGAGCTGATCGAGGTCGAGGAGGCTGCTACAGGGCTGGATGCGGGCGCGCTGATGCAGGCGCTGGGTGCGCGCGGGCTGACACGCGTGTTTTGCGAAGGGGGCGGGGCGCTTGCGGCCAGCCTTGTCGCAGCGGATCTGGTGGATGAACTGGTGATCTTCTCGGCGGGTAAGCTGATCGGGGAAGAGGGGCGCGCGGGGCTGGCCGGGCTGGGGCTGGTGGCGCTGGCTGATGCACCGGAGTTCGAATTGACCGGGCTGCGCGCGCTGGGCGGGGATGTGCTGCATCGCTGGCGGCGCAGGCGTGGCTGAGGGCGTGCGGGGGGCGTTGCCCCCCAGCGGCAGAGCCGCTTCCCCCCAGAGTATTTTTCGCAAGATGAAACCAGCAGGGCAGGGCCTTGTGTTCAGGGCTTGCGATGGGGGGCTGGCTGGGTCAATTCTGCCGGAATGACAGGGTTTCGGTCATATATGGATTTGGCCTTGCAGGAAGCGCGGGCCGCGGCTGCGCGCGGTGAGGTGCCGGTGGGGGCTGTGGTGGTCACGGGGCAGGGGGCGGTTCTGGCGCAGGCGGGGAACCGGACGAGAGAGCTGTGTGACCCGACGGCCCATGCGGAAATTCTCGCCATCCGGGCGGCTTGTGCGGCTTTGGGGCAGGAGCGGCTGACGGAGTGCGATCTCTATGTCACGCTGGAGCCCTGCCCGATGTGTGCGGCGGCGATCTCGAACGCGCGGATTGCGCGGTTGTATTATGGTGCCGCCGATCCGAAATCGGGCGGCGTGGGGCAGGGGCCGCGTATCTTTGCGCATCCGCAATGCCATCATCTGCCCGAGATTTATGACGGGATCGGCGCAGGCGAGGCAGCGGCGCTGTTGCAGGATTTTTTCGCGCGGCTACGGTGAGCACCATGGAACAGGTCATCGCCTATTGCGAGCGCACGGATTTCGGGCTTTGGAGCGAGCCGGTCAATGCCGTGACCAATGCGGCTTTCCTGCTGGCCGCGCTCTGGGTCTGGCCGATGACGCGGGGCTTGCCGCTGGCGCGGAGCATGGCGCTGGTGCTCGCGGTGATCGGGGTCGGGTCATTCCTGTGGCACACCCATGCGACGCGCTGGGCGGGGCTTGCGGATGTGCTGCCGATACTGGGTTTTATCCTGCTCTATCTGTTTGCGGCGACACGCGATTATCTGGGCGCGTCTGGGTTGGTGGCCGGGCTCGTGACTGCCGCCTTCCTGCCCTATGCTGCTGCTTTCAGTTGGGTGCTGGGGCTGGTCGTACCCGGTTTGGGGGCGAATGCGGCCTATCTGAGTGTGGCGGCGCTGATCGCTGCCTATGGGGTCTATCTGCGCGCCACGGCGACCGGGCAGGGGCTGCTGATCGGGGCGGGGATTCTCGCGATCTCGCTGGGGTTCCGGATGCTGGACGGGCCGGTTTGCGATGTCTTTCCCATTGGCACACATTTCATGTGGCATCTTCTGAACGCCGTGATGCTCGGCTGGATGATCCGGGTCTATTGCCGCCATATGCGCCGCGCATGACAAAGCCCCGGCCTTGCAGGGCCGGGGCTTTGGAGTGTCACTCAGCGATGGATCAGGCCAACGCTGCGATGGTGCGTTCCAGATCGCCTGCGGTCTTGTCGAGCGCATCCTTGTCCGGGCCGGTCAGGCTTGCGGCCTTCTCGCGCGTCTCGGCCAGGATCGCTTCCAGCACTGCGCGGCCTTCGTCCCCTGCAGCATAAGCGCGCTCGGCCAGAACGGTCGTGCCTTCGGGCGTGATCTCGGCGAAACCGCCGGTCACCACATAGCGGCTGTCCCCTTCTGGCCCTTCGGTGGTCAGAAGACCGGGGCGCAGCGTGGTGATCATCGGCGCGTGGTCCGGCATCGCGGTCAGATCGCCCTCTGTGCCGGGGATCTGCACCGCCCGGACAGCGCCCGAGGCAAGCTTGCGCTCGGGGCTGACGAGGTCGAATTGCATCGTATCGGCCATGATGGACCCCCTTTAGGCCGCAGCCGCGAGGCGCTCGGCTTTTGCGATCACATCGTCAATATCGCCCACCATGTAGAAGGCGCCTTCGGGCAGGTGGTCATATTCCCCGGCCACAACCGCCTTGAAGGAGGCAATGGTTTTCTCCAGCGGCACCTGAATGCCGTCCGAGCCGGTGAAAACCTTAGCCACGTCGAAGGGCTGCGACAGGAAGCGCTGGATTTTCCGGGCGCGGGCCACGGTCAGCTTGTCCTCTTCCGACAGTTCGTCCATCCCGAGGATGGCGATGATGTCCTGAAGCGACTTGTAGCGCTGCAGGATCCCCTGCACGTCGCGGGCGACTTGGTAATGCTCTTCGCCCACGATCTGCGGGTCAAGGATCCGCGAGTTGGAATCGAGCGGGTCCACAGCCGGGTAGATGCCCAGCTCCGAAATCGCACGCGACAACACGGTGGTTGCGTCGAGGTGTGCAAAGGACGTGGCCGGTGCAGGGTCGGTCAAGTCATCGGCAGGCACATAAATCGCCTGCACGGACGTGATCGAGCCCGCCTTGGTCGAGGTGATGCGTTCCTGCAGCGCGCCCATGTCGGTCGCCAGCGTCGGCTGGTAGCCCACAGCGGACGGGATACGACCCAGAAGTGCGGACACCTCGGACCCGGCCTGCGTGAAGCGGAAGATGTTGTCGACGAAGAACAGAACGTCAGTGCCGGACTGGTCGCGGAACTGCTCGGCCAGTGTCAGACCGGTCAGAGCAACACGCGCCCGCGCGCCCGGAGGCTCGTTCATCTGGCCGTAAACCAGCGCCACTTTGGATTCGTCAAGCTTGTCGAGGTTGATAACCCCGGATTCGATCATCTCGTGATAGAGGTCATTGCCTTCGCGCGTCCGCTCGCCGACACCGGCGAACACGGAATAACCCGAATGCACTTTCGCGATGTTGTTGATCAGTTCCATGATGAGAACCGTCTTGCCCACACCGGCACCGCCGAACAGGCCGATCTTGCCGCCCTTCGAGTAAGGTGCCAGCAGGTCGATGACCTTGATGCCGGTGACCAGAATTTCGCTCTCGGTCGATTGTGCGTCAAAACCGGGGGCGGGCTGGTGGATGGCGCGCTTTTCCTGCGACTCGACCGGCTTGCCTTCGTCCACAGGCTCGCCCACGACGTTCAGGATGCGGCCCAGAGTGGCGTCGCCCACGGGCACCATTATCGGCTCGCCCGTGTCGCTGACGTCCTGACCGCGGACCAGTCCTTCGGTGGCGTCCATCGCGATGGTGCGCACAGTGTTTTCGCCAAGGTGCTGGGCCACTTCGAGAACCAGACGCTTGCCGTTATTGTCGGTTTCCAGCGCGTTCAGGATGGGGGGCAGGTCGCCATCGAACTGCACGTCCACGACGGCGCCGATCACCTGTGTGATTTTGCCTTTGGTTGCCAT
>SKRP01000319.1 GCA_007118445.1 Natronohydrobacter sp. | reverse complement strand
GACCGGGCGGTGCTGAACCCTTCTGCCTGCAAGGATGAACTGGGGCGGCTGCGGGTGGCGGCGGCCTCGACTGTGGGCGATGCGGGCTACGAGCGGTCGATGGCGCTGGTCGAGGCCGGGGTCGATCTGGTCGTGATCGACACGGCGCATGGGCATTCCGAAGGGGTTGCAATTGCGGTCGAGCGGATCAAGGCGGCGTCAAACGCGGTGCAGGTCATCGCGGGCAATGTCGCCACGGCGGCGGCCACGCGGGCGCTGATCGATGCGGGCGCGGATGCGGTCAAGGTGGGGATCGGGCCGGGCTCGATCTGCACCACGCGGGTTGTCGCGGGTGTGGGCGTGCCGCAGCTGACCGCGATCCTGGATTGCGCCGAGGCCGCAGGTGATATTCCGATCATCGCTGATGGCGGGATCAAGCTTTCGGGCGATTTCGCCAAGGCCATTGCCGCCGGGGCATCCTGCGCGATGGTGGGCAGCGCCATTGCGGGCACCGATGAGGCACCGGGCGAGATCATTCTCTATCAGGGCCGCAGCTACAAGAGCTACCGGGGCATGGGCAGTCTTGGCGCGATGGCGCGGGGATCGGCGGATCGGTATTTCCAGAAGGATGCGGCCAGTGACAAGCTGGTGCCGGAAGGGATCGAAGGGCAGGTGCCCTACAAGGGCGCTGTGGGCACAGTCGTGCATCAGATGGTGGGCGGCCTGCGCGCGGCGATGGGCTATACGGGGCATGGCACGGTCGCGGCAATGCGCGGCAAATGCCAGTTCGTGCGCATCACCAATGCCGGGCTGAAGGAAAGCCATGTCCATGATGTGCAGATCACCCGCGAGAGCCCGAATTACCGGATCGGTTAATGGCTTTCCTTGACGGGCAGACACTGCTTGCTGATCCGTCCACAATGGCAGCGGCCCTGATCGCCGTGTTTCTGGTGGGCTTGTCGAAAGGCGGGCTCGGGGGCGCTTTCGCGCTGATGGGCGTGCCGATCCTGTCACTGGTCATGTCGCCGGTGCAGGCTGCAGCCCTGCTGCTGCCGCTTTTGCTGATGATGGATGCGGTCAGCCTCTGGACCTGGCGCGGCTGGTTTGACCGGGCGACACTCTGGCGGCTGTTGCCGGGGGCGATGCTGGGCATCGGTCTGGGCTGGGCGACTGCGGCCTATACGTCAGAAGCGGTGGTGCGGCTGATGGTGGGGCTGGTCGCGATCGGCTTTGTCCTGCGCATGGCGCTCGTGCGGGGCGCTGGGCGGGCGCAGGGGCAGAGCTGGGGGCGCGGCAGTGTCTGGGGCATGGGTGCGGGTTTCACCAGTTTCGTTGCCCATGCGGGTGGCCCGCCCTTTCAGGTCTATGTCATGCCACTGCGGTTTGACCCGAAGATTTATACCGGGACCAGTGTGATCTTCTTTGCCGTGGTGAATCTCGTCAAGCTGGGCCCCTATGCCGCGCTTGGGCAGTTCGACCGGATGGTGCTGGTCACGGCCTTTGTGTTGTTGCCGCTGGCGGCTATTTCAACGATTTTCGGGGCCTGGATCATCAAGCGGATGCGGGCAGAGATGTTCTATCCGCTGATGTATGGCATGATTGCGCTGGTGGGGGTGAAGCTGGTCTGGGATGGTGTGACAGAGCTGCTCGGATAACCCTTTGTCCAGAGGCGACGTTTCGAGCCGGAGTGCGATCCATGATCATTTCACGCCGTCGCGGTTTTGTCTTTGTTCATATCCCCAAGACCGGGGGGAGTTCGCTGAGCCTTGCGCTGGAAGCCGAGGCACCGGCATGCGATATCCTGATCGGCGACACGCCCGCGGCGCGCGCCCGCGCGCAGGGACTGCGCGGGTTGAAGGCGCGCGGGAAGCTGTGGAAGCATTCAACTCTGGCCGATATTGACGGGCTGGTCAGTGGCGCGGATCTGTCACGGCTTTTCGTGCTGACGCTGGTGCGCAACCCATGGGACCGGATGGTCAGCTATTATCACTGGCTGCGTGCGCAGAGTTTCGGACATCCTGCTGTAACACTTGCAAAAGCCAGCGGTTTTACCAGTTTCATCTGCCATCCGCAGACCCGCAAGGGCATGCGGCGCTGGCCTGCGCGGGCCTATGTCACGGCGGCCGACGGGGTCGAGCGCTGCAGGCTTTTCGTGCGACTGGAGCATCTGGAAGAAGACCTCGCTCCGTTCGAGGCGCATCTCGGCGCGCGTTTGCATCCGCTGCCGCAGATCAACTGTTCCGAGCGCCCGCAGGACTGGCGCAGCGCCTATGATGCGCGCGCTGCGACGATGGTCGCCACCGACTGCGCCGAGGATATCCGCCGCTTCGGCTATCGGTTCCGATGATGATGGCCTGATCGCGTTTCCTGCGTGCCCGGTCATGTCGCTTCCCTGTTCGCGCGGGCGGAAGTGGCGATGCGCTGAATGGGCCGCCGTCGCGCGCGCGGTCGGATTGCACGCGGTCTGGCAAGGGTGATTGGACTTGAGTTCGGCCAATTTTTGGCAGAAATTGACAATATTTGCCAGATAATGCCAAGATAGGTCAAAAGGAGTGCGCAATCATGGCCACGATGAATGTCTCGCTGCCCGATCAGATGAAAGCCTGGGTCGAGGCCCAGACCCGCGACGGGCGCTACAGCAACGCCAGCGACTATGTGCGCGACCTGATCCGCCGCGATCAGGAACGCCGCGCGGCGATTGCCGAGTTGCAGCAGCTGGTGGATGAGGGGGTGGCGAGTGGCCCCGCCGCGGCTTTCGACCTTGAGACATTTCTAGCGGGCAAGCGCGATCAGCATGGCAAAGCCGACACGCACTGACTGCCGCCTGAGCCCGGCTGCGCTGCGTGATCTGGATGCGATCTGGGACTACACGGCGCAGCGCTGGTCCGTCGCGCAGGCGGAAACCTATATCCGGGGGCTGACGGCGGATATGGACCTGCTGGTGCAAGAGCCCAGACTGGCGCGCGAAAGCCACCT
>SKRP01000062.1 GCA_007118445.1 Natronohydrobacter sp. | reverse complement strand
GTCCGCTGAGCTTTAGGGGCTGGCTGTTTCTGCGATTTAGAATTTTGGGGTGCGACGTGCGATCGATGCTGAAGAAATTACTGTCATCTTCGGCCGCAGTTTTTTTCGTTTTAGTTGTGCCTGTTTCCCCCGCAGCTTCTCAAACAGATCAGGTCGTCGACAATGTTTTTTTTCAGACCGACCTGAGGCAGGCTCTTGAGGATGTAGCGGCGCAACTCGGCATCAACATAATCGCTGATCCCAGTGTGCAAGGGATTGTTTCCGTTACTCTCGAAGATGCGCCAGTAGCTCAAGCGCTGGAATTGCTGCTTGCCGGGACGGGGTATCGTTACCTGCGGCGGCCAGATTACATTCTTGTTTTTAACCCGGAAGCATCGGCAGATTGCTTTGCTGATATCTCTGTTACACGGCGCGTTGAGTTGCGCAGTTTGAGGCCGAGCGCGGCGAGGGGGCTATTGCCGGAGCCGCTGCAAAGGTTTGTTAGGACCGACGAGGACTCGGGCAGGCTTGTAGTGACTGCTCCCCAAGATTTGCTAAATCGTATTCTGATGGAAATAGAGGTCGTCGACCATGAGGAGGAAGCAGGCACGACGTTCGTGGCTCTTGAGTTTGTAAGAGCAGAAGTAGCGCGTTTGCTTCTACCAGAACAGATGCAGCGCTATGTGCGCGTCGACCCGACCAGGAACTCGGTAGTGGTCAATGCACCGCTAGACCAGCGCACCGAGATAACTGCTCTTCTCAGACGTCTTGATCGTCCCACTGGCCCGACCTCTACCGAAACACCCGACGTTTACCCAACTCACCGAGTAGATTTATCACACGGTGATGCCACAGGTATTCTTGCATTGCTGTCAGATGCACATCAGGCGTTCGTGCGCGCGGATGAAAGCACAAACATGCTCGCTGTCAGCGCGCCGCGACACATCGTCGATGGTATAGTAAGAGATATCAGGTCACTGGACAGGCCACGTCAGCACGTGATGCTCGAAGCTCGGGTTGTTGTGCTGGAGCGAACTGATCTTCTTGATTTTGGGACTGATTTCCGCTGGCCGACAATCGAAGCGGGTACGTTTGCGAGTGACGCCGTAAGCGGCATGCCTTGGGAGCTTCGAATAGGCTATTCTCCAAGTCGACAGTTCACCAATTCACTATCCATGTCATTGAATTTCCTCTCAGCGAACAACCAGGCGACCATTGTCTCAAGTCCGCAGGTTCTCGCCCAAGATGGTCTTCCAGCTGAAATTCGAGTGACAACCGAAGAGTTTTTCGAGATCGCATCGGATACAACAGGTGTCGTGCGCGCGCAACTTGAGCAAATCGAAACTGGTACGATCCTGAACATCACCCCACGGGTGGCCTCTTCAGGGCACATGACTCTGACCATGGAGCTCGAAGTTTCGGATGTCATCGGACGTGGCGACAACAACCTGCCCGTTGTAAGCCGGAGGACGGCGAGCAGCACCGTGAGGATAGAGAATGGTGGAACGGCTGCCGTTGCCGGCCTCGCTGATAACAGGTCGCAATTAAGAAATCGTGGGACTCCCGTTCTACGCCGTTTACCGCTATTGGGTGCAGCGTTTGGTCGTGACGACCTCAACCATCAGGCGCGCCAAGTCGCAATATTTGTGACGGCGACTTTAGTTGATGCAGATAGGCGTGCAAGAAGTACGGGAGAAACTCGCCGAAACCCGATCAGGAACGTATCCGACGATCAGTATCGCGCAGAACTGGAAGCGGCACTTCACAGGATGGGGCGGTCGATTGATTAAAACGAATCACATGAGAAGCTCGTCAAGACACATGTCTATCTCTCGCATTGCCTTAAGCTTGATGATCCCCTGCTTCCTAGCTGCATGTGCAGCAGATTCCAATGTTCGCCGCGCCAGCGTGCCTGTAGCACCCATATCAATTGGAGAACCCGGTGACGTGTCGGCCGATGCACTTGCTGGTGCGATGCTCCGGGTCGGGTTTTCTCCGCAGGAGGTTTTGGAGATGGGGCCGTCGATCAGGCGCTCACTGACGCAGGGCGGCGGAGCGCAGGCGCGGAGACAGGGCGAACTGGTAGCGCTCTTCTCGATCTGGCAGGGCGCATTGTATGTAACCAGCAGCGATACTGGCACCTTCGTTATTGAGCTTTGACTGCAACTTCATTGTCAGTGCAGTGGTTGAAACCTTCGTCTTCCAGACGAACCGGCTTCAGCTGAGTCGGATGGTCTTCATGGCCACCCCGTGAAAAATGAGACCCGCCGGAGGCGGTAGGGTCTCATTTTTCACGGGGTGGCCATGACCGCATACGACACAGGCGCACACACGGTATTCTACCATCGGTATCACATCGTCTGGGCGACGAAATACCGATACAAGGTCCTCGAAGGCGATCTGCGGCGGCGCATCCGGGATATCATCCGCCAGGCCTGCGCCGAACTGGGCGTGACGATCATCAAGGGCGTGCTGTCGCGCGACCATGTCCATCTGCTGGTCTCGATCCCGCCGAAGCGTTCGGTCTCGGAGGTGGTGCAACGGATGAAGGGGCGCTCGTCGCGCAACGTCCAGCGCGAGTTTCCCGAACTCGGCAAGCGATACTGGGGACGGCATTTCTGGGCGCGCGGCTACTTCTGCTCGACTGCCGGCAATATCACTGAAGACCTCGTACTTCAGTACCTCGAAGAGCACGGCCGCGACGCTACCGGCGCCAGCCGGTAGTGGTTCACTTGTCGTTGCAGGGTCTCCTATTTCAATAATGTTGCTTTTTCTGAGACTTAGCGGAATATTTTCCCGACTGGCTGACCCGAAAGCGTCCGAATGCGGGTTTTTTGAGTGAAAGTTACGCTAAGGCCTTCTGTAAGTTTTGCGCCACCGCATCCGCCGCCATCCGAACTGGCTCGGCGGCGAGGTGGGCGTAGCGCGCCGTGGTCTGGACCTGCGTGTGCCCGAGGAGCTTGCCGATCATCGGCAGGCCCT
>SKRP01000035.1 GCA_007118445.1 Natronohydrobacter sp. | reverse complement strand
CTAAGAAATCCGTCGTCAGCGCGCCCACACGGTCGGTAAAGACACCATGCGCGGTTCCGCCATGATTGGTGCCCATGACACGCATCCCGCCAAGCAGGGTCGTCATTTCCGGCGCGGTCAACCCCATGAGCGATGCACGGTCGAGCAGCATTTCCTCAGCTGTGACGACATAGTCCTTCTTCATCCAGTTGCGGAAACCGTCTGCGAGCGGCTCCAGCCATTTGAAGCTGTCGGCATCGGTCATCTCGTCCGTGGCATCGCCCCGGCCCGGAGCGAAAGGCACCTCGATGTCGAAACCAGCCGCTTTCGCCGCCTGTTCGACCCCCAGATTGCCCGCAAGCACGATCACATCCGCAATCGAGGCACCGCTTTCCGCAGCAATCGGCTCCAGCACCGAGAGCACCTTTTGCAGGCGGGCGGGCTCATTGCCTTCCCAATCCTTCTGCGGAGCCAGACGGATGCGCGCACCATTGGCACCGCCGCGATAGTCGGACTGGCGGAAGGTGCGGGCGCTGTCCCATGCGGTTGCGACCATGTCCGACACGGACAGACCGCTTGCGGCGATCTTGGCTTTCACTGCGGCCACATCATAATCGCTGTTGCCAGCGGGAACCGGGTCTTGCCAGATCAGCACTTCTTTGGGCGCATCCGGGCCGATATAACGTTCCTGCGGGCCCATGTCGCGATGGGTCAGCTTGAACCACGCGCGCGCAAAGGCGTCATCGAAGCTGGCCGGATCGGCCATGAACTTCTCGCAGATCGCGCGATAGGCCGGGTCCATCTTCATGGCCATATCGGCATCGGTCATGATCGGGTTGTAGCGGATCGAGGGGTCTTCGACATCGACAGGCTTGTCTTCTTCCTTGATGTCGATGGGTTCCCACTGCCAGGCACCGGCGGGGGATTTCTTCAATTCCCACTCATAGCCGAACAGCAGCTTGAAATAGCCCATGTCCCATTTCGTAGGGTGCGTGGTCCACGCACCTTCGATGCCGGATGTCACAGTGTCGCGGCCAATGCTACGGGTCTTGTGGTTGTTCCAGCCCAGACCGGCTTCTTCCAGCGCAGCACCTTCGGGGGCCGGACCAAGATTGCCCGCATCGCCATTGCCATGCGACTTGCCGACTGTGTGACCACCAGCCGTCAGCGCGGCAGTCTCTTCGTCATCCATCGCCATCCGCGCAAAGGTTTCGCGCACATGCTGGGCAGTTTTCAGCGGATCGGGCTGGCCGTTCACGCCTTCGGGGTTCACATAGATCAGACCCATCTGGACCGCCGCCAGCGGGTTTTCCATCGTGCCCGCATCACCGACATTCTCATACCGCTCATCGGACGGGGCAAGCCATTCGCGCTCGGACCCCCAATAGACATCCTTCTCCGGCCCCCAGATATCTTCGCGCCCAAAGGCGAAGCCGAAGGTCTTCAGACCCATGTTTTCATAGGCAATCGTCCCGGCCAGAACCATCAGGTCAGCCCAGCTGATCTGGTTGCCGTATTTCTTCTTGATCGGCCAGAGCAGGCGACGCGCCTTGTCGAGATTGGCGTTATCCGGCCAGGAATTCAGCGGCGCGAAACGGTGGTTGCCGGTGCCTGCGCCACCACGGCCATCCTGCACGCGGTAAGTGCCGGCCGCGTGCCAGGACATGCGAATCATCAGACCACCGTAATGACCCCAATCGGCGGGCCACCAGTCCTGACTGTCGGTCAGAAGCGCGTGGATATCTGCCTTCAGGGCTTCAACATCAAGCTTCTTGACTTCCTCGCGGTAGTTGAAGCCCTGCAGCGGGTTCGACTTGCTGTCATGCTGGTGCAGAATATCCAGATTGAGCGCCTTGGGCCACCAATCCATGACATGCGTGTCGGTGGTCGTTTGTCCGCCATGCATGACCGGGCATTTGCCTGCCTTATCAGAACCGTCCATGATTTCCTCCTGTTTGAAACTTCTGGAATCGTTCTAACAGGCCAAGACAATCAGGTTAAGTTGTATTATCTGATAGTTTAAATCAGAAAAACTGATCATTGATTTCGCATTGCCCGGTGCATCAGCCAGCCTGCGATCACCACCGCCACCAGCACGATCCCGATGATGATTGTGGCGAGTGCGTTTACATCCGGGCTGACGCCAAGGCGGACTTTCGAGAAAATCACCATCGGCAGGGTCGAGGCACCAGGGCCTGACACGAAACTTGCGATGACCAGATCATCAAGCGACAGCGTGAAGGCCAAGAGCCAGCCTGCGACCAGCGCGGGCAGAATCACGGGCAGGGTGACATCGAAAAACACCCGCACGGGCCCTGCGCCCAGATCGCGCGCGGCCTCTTCCAGCGACTCATCCATCTGGCGCAGGCGCGATTGCGCGATCACGGCGACGAAAGCCGCGCAGAATGTCGTATGTGCGATGATGATCGTGGTCAGGCCGCGCCCTGCGGGCCAGCCCAGCGTCAGTTCCATCGACACGAACAACAAAAGCAGCGACAGGCCGGTGATGACCTCGGGCATGACCAGCGGGGCGGTGATCATGCCAGTGAGCAGCAGGCGGCCGGTGAATTTGGAAAACCGCGTCAGGACAAACGCGCCGAGCGTGCCGATGATCGTCGCGAGTGTCGCTGACCAGAAGGCGACCTTGAGGCTGATCCAGGCCGCGCCGAGGATCTGGCGGTCACGCAGCAATTCGCCATACCAGCGCGTCGAAAACCCGCCCCAGACCGTGACAAGGCGGCTTTCATTGAAGGAAAACACCACCAGCGAAATGATCGGCGCATAAAGAAAGATGAAGCCGAAAGCGACCGCGAGAGGCAGGAACCAGCCGCGCATCAGTCGATCTCCCGCCGGTTCTGGATGGATTGCAGCCACATGATCGGGGCCACGACCAGCACCAGCATGACAATCGCCACCGCTGACGCGACTGGCCAGTCGCGCGAGGAGAAGAACTCATCCCACAAGACACGCCCGATCATCAGCG
>SKRP01000158.1 GCA_007118445.1 Natronohydrobacter sp. | reverse complement strand
GTGCGCTCCTTGCGCTCGCCCGTCGCCTTGTCGCGCCATTGCTCGGATGTGGCGATGCGCAGATTGCAGATCTTGCCGCCATCGGGAAATGTGCGCACTTCCGGGTCACGCCCCAGATTGCCGATGAGAATGACCTTGTTTACCGATCCTGCCATGGGGCCCCCTGTTCACCTTGTGGCGCGGCCTGCGAATCCGCAGACGCTTGCGCGCCCTTGCTGTCATATCAGCATATCAGGGTAAAGAAGAGCTTGAGAAGGGCCAAGCGCAGCGATGTTCCGCGCATATATATCGGATGAAGAGTGTCGTATGCACAAGGACTGGAAAAATAACATCACTGCGCATATAAACAAATCTGTTGTCGGGATGGGCTGTATCATCATGCATTGCACTCGGGCGATTTGCTGCATTATCGCGCTGTGCCTTTCGGCACCTGTCAGCCATGCGCAGGGGCTCAGCCTCTCGGGCAACAGCTCTGGCTCACGGCTGGACAATATGCGCGCGGCGAGCCGGGTCATTGATGGGCGGCTGTCAGAGCAGTATTCCGCCTCGGCGCGGCTTTTGCCTGATGCTGACGCGCAGAAAACCACAGCGGCCCGGCCCGCCATCCCGCGCTATTCCGGCAATTATCGCGGGGCCTATCTCGAAACTGCACGGGCGGCGGCGCGCAAGCATAATGTCCCCGAAGACCTGTTCCTGCGGCTGGTGCATCAGGAAAGCCGCTGGAACCCGTCTGCCGTGTCGAACAAGGGCGCGATCGGGCTGGCGCAGCTGATGCCGGGCACGGCAGAACTGCTGCGCGTCGATCCCAATGACCCGCAGCAGAATCTCGACGGTGGTGCGCGCTATCTGCGCATGATGTATGACAGGTTCGGTGACTGGGAACTGGCGCTTGCGGCCTATAATGCGGGTCCGGGCGCGGTCGAGCGCCATAGCGGGATCCCGCCCTTCCGCGAGACGCAGGATTATGTCCGCATCATTCTGGGCACAAGCTGAACTTTCGCGCTTGCGCTGCGCGACAGGCTTTCGCACTCTGGCGTGACCACAGATGCCGGAGTTGCCATGCGACAGCTGGACCTTGATTTCGTCCGCGACCAGTTCCCCGCTTTTGCCGAACCCAGCCTGCAGGATCAGGCGTTTTTCGAGAATGCAGGCGGGTCTTATACCTGCAAGCCGGTGATCGACCGGCTGATGCGCTACTATCACCAGCGCAAGGTTCAGCCCTATGCGCCCTATGCGGCGTCAGAGCTGGCCGGGGCCGAAATGGATGAGGCGCGCGCGCGGCTGGCGGCGATGATGGGTGTGGACGGCGATGAGCTGAGTTTCGGCCCTTCGACCACGGCGAATACCTATGTGCTGGCGCAGGCTTTCGGGGAATGGCTGCAACCGGGCGATGCGATTATCGTCACCGATCAGGACCACGAGGCCAATTCCGGCCCCTGGCGGCGGCTGGCGGCGCGCGGGATCGAGATCCGCGAATGGACCATCGATCCGCTGACCGGGCATCTGGACCCTGAAAGCCTGTGGGCGCTGGTTGATGACAAGGTGCGGCTGGTCTGTTTCCCGCATTGCTCGAATCTGGTGGGCGAGATCAATCCGGTGGCCGGGATTTGTGCGCGTCTGCGCGTGCAGGGCATTTATTCCTGCGTCGATGGGGTGTCCTACGCGCCGCATGGACTGCCGGATCTGGGGGCGCTTGGGGCGGATATCTATCTGTTTTCAGCCTACAAGACCTATGGCCCGCATCAGGGGATCATGGCGATCCGGCGCGCGCTTGGCGAAATGCTGCCCAATCAGGGGCATTACTTCAACGCCGATGTGCTGTATAAGCGTTTCACACCTGCCGGGCCGGATCATGCGCAGATCGCGGCCTGTGCGGGGATGGCGGATTATGTCGACGCGCTGCATCAGCATCACTTTCCCGGCGTCGAGACCGAACCGAAAACCCGCAATGCGCAGGTGCATGATCTGATGCGCGCCCATGAAACCGCGCTTCTGCAGCCGCTGCTCGATTACCTCTCGGGGCGCAATGATCTGCGGCTTCTGGGGCCGTCGGATGCGACAGGGCGCGCGCCGACCGTGGCCGTGTCACATGCGCGACCGGGGCATGATCTGGCGACCGAGCTGGCGGCGCATGGCATCATGGCAGGTGGGGGCAGTTTCTATGCCAATCGCGCGCTGCAGGGGCAGGGGGTGGATCCGGCGCATGGCGTGCTGCGGCTGTCTTTTGTGCATTACACCAGCGCGCAAGAACTTGACCGGGTGATATCAGTGCTAGATCGCGTCTGGTAACTGCAAGCAAGGCCCCGGAATTTGACTGATACTGCCCCGATCCTGCTCTGGTTCCGCCGCGATCTGCGCCTGAGTGACCATCCTGCCCTGACTGAGGCCGCAGCCTCGGGCCGCCCGGTGATTCCGGTCTTTCTGTGCGACCCTGTCGTCGAGGGGCTGGGGGCCGCGCCGAAATGGCGGCTGGGGCTGGGGGTCGGGCATTTTTCGCAGCGGCTGGAGAGCATCGGCGCGCGGCTGATCCTGCGCCGTGGCGATGCGCTTGAATGCCTGCAGGCGCTGATCCGCGAAACCGGCGCGAGCGCGGTCTGGTGGATGCGGCAATATGACCCCGACCAGATCGCGCGCGACAAATCCGTGAAAGCAGCGCTCAGGGATCAGGGTGTTGATGCGCGCAGCTTTTCCGGCCATCTGCTGTTCGAGCCATGGGAGGTCGCGACCGGGCAGGGCAAGTTCTATCAGGTCTATACACCTTTCTGGAAATCCGTGCGCGGGCGCGATGTGGCCGCGCGTTTGCCCGCGCCGAAAGCGCTGCGCGCGCCTGAAACCTGGCCGGGCCGCGATGATCTGGCTGATTGGCAGATGGGCCGTGCGATGAACCGGGGCGCGGATGTGGTCGCGCAGTATCTGCATATCGGTGAAGCGGCCGCGCAAACCCGGCTGGCGACATTCATGCGCCATGGCATCGAAAGCTATGCCGCAGATCGGGACCGGCTGGACAAGGATGCAACCTCGGGCCTGTCGGAAAATCTGACCTATGGCGAAATCAGCCCGCTCGCGCTCTGGGAGGCCGGGCAGCGCGCGCTGGCCGATGGGAAATCCGGGGCCGAGACCTTCCTCAAGGAAGTGGTCTGGCGCGAATTCGCCTATCATCTGATCTATCACACGCCGCATATCACCCGCGACAGCTGGCGCGAGGGCTGGGACACTTTCCCGTGGCAGAAGAACAACCCCGATGCCTTGCGCTGGAAACAGGGGCGGACGGGGATCGAAGTCGTCGATGCTGCCATGCGCGAGATGTATGTCACAGGCCGGATGCATAACCGCGCGCGGATGCTGGTCGGCAGCTATCTGACCAAACATATGCTGACCCATTGGCGTATCGGCATGGACTGGTTCGCGGAATGTCTGGTGGATTGGGATCCGGCGGCCAATGCGATGGGCTGGCAATGGGTGGCGGGTTCCGGCCCTGATGCCAGCCCTTATTTCCGCATCTTCAACCCTGACACGCAGGCCGATAAATTCGACCCCAAGCGCGCCTATCGCAAGGCATGGGTGGCGGAATTGTCGGACCACCCGCCGGACAGTGCCTTGCAACTTTATGCGGCTTGCCCGCGTAGCTGGGCTATGAGCAAGGATCAGGATTATCCCGCCCCGCTGGTCGATCTGGCCGAGGGGCGCAACCGGGCGCTTGACGCCTATCAGAAACGATAACAAGGCTGGCAAAGCCAGGACAGGGACGGACGAGTTATGACGGATATGGCGCACCCTTCACAGATGATGTCGGGCATTCTGACATCGCTCAGCGGTCAGGACGCGCTGCCGCGCTATTTCGCGCAGGCTTTCGCGCGGGCCGAACGATTGAACCGGGGGCGGCTGGATGTGGTGCTGCCCGACGGGCGGCGGTTCCGGGCCGAAGGGCGCGCGCCGGGGCATATGGCGGAATTGCATGTCCATGACCCGGACCTTTTCGCCCGGCTGATCCGCGAAGGCGATCTGGGCTTTGCTGAATCCTATATGGAGGGCGGCTGGACCACGCCGGATTTGCAGGCGTTCATGGACCTGATCAATGATGACAACCCGTCGGTCTATGACGAGGCCGTGGGGATGCGGATCATGCGCGGGCTGGAGCGTCTGCGCCATGCCTTGCGGGCCAATTCGAAAGCGCAGGCACGCAAGAATATCAGCTATCACTATGATCTGGGGAATGATTTCTACAGCCTCTGGCTGGATGAGAGCATGACCTATTCCTCGGGCATCTTCGCCACCGGGACCGAGACGCTGGAGGCCGCGCAGGAAGCGAAATATGCCGCGATGGTGGACCGGATGGGGGTGCAGCCGGGCGATCATGTGCTGGAAATCGGCTGCGGCTGGGGGGGATTTGCGGAATATGCGGCCGCGAAGCGGGGCTTGCGTGTGACCGGGCTGACGATTTCACAGGCGCAGCATGACTATGCCGTTGCCCGCATGGCGCGGCTGGGCCTGTCGGATCAGGTCGAAATCCGGATGCAGGATTACCGCGACACCGGCGGGCAGTTTGACGGCATTGCCTCGATCGAGATGTTCGAGGCGGTGGGCGAAAAATACTGGCCACGTTATTTCCGGGCAGTGAAAGAGCGCTTGAGACCCGGTGCGAAAGCGGTGATCCAGATCATCATGGTGCCTGACGCGCGCTTTAATTTCTATAGAAAGCATGTTGACTTCATTCAGAAATATATCTTCCCCGGCGGGATGCTCGGTGCTCCCGGTCCGGTGCGGCGCGCAGCCCAGGCGCAAGGGCTGCACTTTGTCGCCACTCATGATTTCGGCCCAAGCTACAGCGAAACCCTGCGCCGCTGGGACGCGCGTTTCCAGACCCGTTGGCCCGAGATCGCGGCGCTCGGCTATGATGCGCGCTTCAAGCGGATGTGGGAGTTTTACCTGACATCCTGCGCAGGGGCTTTTGCCAGCGGAACCTGCGATGTCACACAGCTGGTGTTGCAACATCCTGACAGGCGCGGCTAGTGCATGTCGCTCGGAAGTGGTTACCGGTTCCGAGCTTTTCGACATGCGAAAACAATAGGCTGGAGCGCATGGCGTGAATACGGATGAACGCGATACGCTCTGGCGGCGGTTTGGGAATTGCACGCGCGCCCCTGCAGGGCTATCCTTGTGCCCGAGCAGAGCAACAATCAGAGCCAGACATGCCGACACTGACCCGTTTCGCTGCCATGCTGCTTTTCGGCGTGCTGAGCTATTTCATTGGGATGCGCTACCTGCTGCTCTATGATGATCCGCCCGAAACGCTGGCTGGTGGCCTGTTTCTGGCGCTGGTGGCAGGATATGTCGGATGGAAATTCGTCGGGCCGCGGATCGGGCGGTCTTTCCTGCAATCCTTCAGCGTGGTCGTGCAGGGCTATGTCGCGACCCTGCTGCTGGCGCTCTTCCTCTTCGGGTTCTATGACGCTTTCACCAAAGGTTATGCGCGGCAATACAGGGATCTGTCCGAGGCTGTTCAGGGGGTGATCGGCGCAGCGATCGAGCATCTGCAGCGCATGATGGATCTCGATTTCCTGACATTCCTGCTGATCGTGGCCGCAGCAATCTCGGTCTGTGTCACGATTGTCTACAGGGTCGCGGAAGCACGGCGGCTGGCGCGCTGATGACGCTGGTCTTCCTGCCTGATCTGTGGCGCGCGCCGCAGTTGCTGGAGTCCCTGAGCCTCGGCCCGGAAATCTGCGAGGCGGCGCAGCTCTGTGATCATGCGCTGCATCGGCAAACCGGGGCGCTGCCGCTGCCCGTGCCGCAACCGGGCCGCAACATGCCGGGCGTTTTGCTTGAACTTGCCGATTCCGGGCGCGACCGGCTGGCGCGGCTTCATGCTGTTTTCGGGGCCATGCCCGCGCAAGGGCTGGTCCGTGTCGCCGCGCGGCAGCAGGCGGCGCAGGTTTTCGTCGCCCCGCAGGGCTCAGAGGCTCCGGGTCCGGTCACGCTGCCGCCAGAGCATGATGCGATCGTGACGCTGGCCTGCGCCGAGCTTCTGGCCCTGACACAGACGCATGGGATCGCGGCGCTGCAGGCGCGCTGGCCAATGGCGCTGTCACATGCGGCCTCGCGCAGGCGCGGGCAGGGCGCGCCGGGGCCGTCCCTGCTGCGCGGCGACTGGACGCGCGCCGATATCGTGCCGGTGCGGCTCAGTCAGCCCTATGCGTGGTATTTCGGTGTGCGCGAGGATGATCTGCAGTTTCGCCGCTTTGACGGCAGTTTCTCGGAGGTGGTGAAGCGCGCGGGCTTCGTGATGAGCGATGCTGTGACTGTGCTGCCCTATGACCCGGCGCGCGACCGGGTGATGCTGGTGGAACAGTTCCGTTATGGTCCCTGGCTGCGCGGGGCGGAAAACCCCTGGTCACTGGAGCCGATTGCCGGGCGGGTCGATCCGTTCGAGCGCCCCGAGGCAGCCGCCCTGCGCGAGGCGCAGGAGGAAACCGGGCTGACGCTCACGGCTGACATGCTGCGCGCTGTGGGCAATGTCTATCCCTCGCCCGGTGCGATCACGGAATTCCTGTATCAGTATGTCGCGCTCTGCGATCTGCCGGACGGGGCCGAAGGCGTGTCGGGACTTGCGAGCGAAGCCGAGGATATCCGCAGCCATGTCGTCAGTTTCGCGCGGCTGATGGAACTGGTGGGGTCAGGCGAGGTGCAGAATGGTCCGCTGGTGCTGACGGCCTGGTGGCTTGCCGCGCATCGCGCGGAGTTGCGTGCAGGCGTAAGGGACTGACGCGCCGCGGTTATTGTGAGTGATTTCCGACATGTTTGTTGTGAAATTGTGATACTTTGTTACTGATTGGTTATTTCATGTCTTTGCATGATCGGCCTGGTGCAATCTGGATTGGAGCGCAGAATAATGCATCATATTATCGTCAAAAGTTGTTTGGTTTTTCTCGTCGCCGGGGCTCTAGTGTTCGGACCGACTGACGCGGTGTCGCGCGGGGTTCATGCGGGTGACGCAAATGCTGGTGCAGGGGTAGTGGCACGCGCTGTCTGGGAACCTGGATGGCAGTGGACAGACGAGAAGATGCGCACGGCAGCGCCTGGTCAGATTCTGGAAACAATGTTCGAATCGTTGCCGAGACCTGTTTTGCCACGGAGCACGGGCCAAATAGACGCCACTGCAGGTTACACACCCGATGTGGAACCCCGTATCCCTCAGGGGTTTTTCATGGATCGCATCGAATCGGCGACATCGCGATATTCAGACAGTGACGACGATGCGGCGTCGGAGCGGATGGTCTCGCCCAGAATGGGTGGCTTGCCCTTTACCTCGCGGCGCCTGACACCAAGGGAATTGGCTGCGACACAATTCTATCGCAGCATAGGCAAGCTTTTTTTCGTCGATCCGGTTACTGGTCAGCGCGGAACATGCAGTGCTGCAATCATTGAGCGCCGCCTGATCCTGACGGCTGCACATTGTGTCTTTGACCGTGGGACGCAAACCTGGCGGGAAAATGTTGCATTTGCCCCCGCCTATAACGGGCGCGCCCGAAACAGCAGGCCATTCTGCACCTGGCGCGTCCGGCGTATGGTCGTGACAGAGGAATGGATGGACAGCAGCGGGACTCCGGCAAATGATGATTTCGCTGTCCTGCAAGTGCGCGACCGTCACTGTAACGGGCGGCGGCGCGCGATTGGCGACTATCTCGGCGCATTCGATGTCGTCGTGCACAATCTGCTCGGAAACAGCATAAAGAAGGTGGGTTATCCCGGGAACCTGGATAACGGCCGACAGATGCAAGTCACAACATCGCAGGTTTTCGAGCGCACAAGCACCATAAATGGTCAGACTGTCATTACCGGAGAAATCGGCAGTGCCCAGTGGAAGGGATCGTCAGGCGGACCATGGATACAGAATTTCGGACGCCGGGCACGAGGCCAGGTTGCGATCGGCAATAATTTTCAGCGGCGGCAGAACGCCATCGTGGGGGTAACGTCATACGCGCGTGCTGCGCCTCAGGGCGATCCGAACAATCCGATCTTTCACAATCAGTGGCAATATTCAGGTGCGTCGATTTTGAATTTCCGGTTCCTGCAGATCAGGGCGACGGCCTGTAATTTGCTGCAGAACAACTGTCGCAACCCCTGATCTGATGCCCACCCGGTGTCGCGGCCGTGGCGATTCCTCCCCCGGTCGCGACTGAAGGCCTTGGTTGCCCTTCAACCCGCCTGCGCCATCGCAGCGGCTGTATCCAGCATCCGGCACGAGAAGCCCCATTCATTGTCATACCAGGACAGCACGCGCACCATGCGCCCTTCGAGAACCTTGGTCTGGTCCAGATGGAAGATCGAGGAGCGCGGATCATGATTGAAATCCATCGACACATTGGGTTGATCGGTCGCGCCCAGAATGCCCTTGAGCGGGCCATCGCTGGCAGCTGCGACAATCGCCGCGTTGATCTCTTCGGCAGTCACGTCGCGCGCTGCTTCAAAGGTCAGATCGACGACCGAGACATTGGGCGTCGGCACGCGGATCGCCACTCCGTCAAGTCTGCCAGCGAGTTCCGGCAGCACCAGACCCACGGCTTTCGCGGCACCCGTCGAGGTGGGGATCATGCTCATCGCCGCCGCGCGGGCGCGGTAGAGATCCTTGTGCATCGTGTCCAGCGTCGGCTGGTCGCCCGTGTAGCTGTGGATCGTGGTCATGAAGCCGCGCGAAATGCCCACTGCGTCATTCAGCACCTTGGCCACGGGCGCGAGGCAATTCGTGGTGCACGATCCGTTTGACACGATCCTGTCGCTGGCTTTCAGCGTCTGGTGGTTCACGCCATAGACAACCGTGTTATCGGCACCCTTGGACGGGGCCGAGACCAGCACCTTGCCTGCGCGGCCCAGATGCACCTTGGCTTTCTCGGCATCCGAGAAAATGCCGGTGCATTCCAGCACGATGTCGATGTCGTCCCAGGGCAGATTGGCCGGGTCGCGTTCGGCGGTGACCTTGATCGGGCCGCGCCCGACATCCAGCGTATCGCCATTGACCTGCACATCGCCGGGGAATTTGCCATGCACCGAGTCGAAACGCAGAAGATGCGCATTGCTTTCCACCGGGCCAAGATCATTGATCGCCACGATCTCCAGATCGTCGCGCCCCTGTTCGAGCAATGCGCGCAGCACAAGGCGGCCGATCCGCCCGAAACCATTGATTGCAAGCCGTGTCGTCATGGGTCGTTCCCCCGGTTTTGGCGCTGATATGTGAATTGCGTTTGCGCTAACATGAATGCATGGGCAAAAGCAAGGGGGCAGGCGCGGGGTCTCGGTCTAGCAGATGGTGCAGCCCTGTGCGCGGGTCGGGCGTTCAGGGTGATAGCCTGCGCCCATCAATCGGAACATGCCGCCTGCAAGGTCGATCACCGGGACATCAAGCGCGGGCGCGATGATGCGGGCGGCGCGGGCCGTGCGGTTGCCCGTGCGGCAGATCAGCGCGACAGGCTGGCCGGGGCTCAGATGCGGGGCCAGATCGGCCAGGAACTGGTCAGGGTTGTTGAAGGGCAGAAGCAGCGCATCCGGCAGCACGCCGGTTTCGACCCATTCATGCGGCTGGCGGATATCGACGACCAGCATCGGCGCGTCCTGTATCTGCTGCGCCGAGGGCTGGGCGGTGTAGATTTGCTGCGCAAGGGCAGGCATGGCCTGCATGACAGCAAGGACGGCGAGGAGAAGGAGTGCGCGCATATATATAGACCTTCATGATTTTTTGAATATGTAGCGCAGGACCCGGTCGCAGGAAAGGTGGTAAAAGGTCACAAAGACGAAACCCGCCAGGCTTTCGGGCTGGCGGGTTTTTCCGGAACGCGGATTGGTTGCCGGATCAGTGGATCAGACGTCCCATGGCAGCGGCCACATCGGCCATGCGGCAGGAAAAGCCCCATTCATTGTCATACCAGGCCAGCACGCGGACCATACGCTTGCCCACGACCTTGGTCTGGTCCGGCGCAAAGATCGAGCTGTGCGGCGTGTGGTTGAAATCGATGGAAACTTTCGGTTCCGGGTCATAGGACAGAACCGCGCCCATCGCCCCGGCCGCCGCTTCGCGCACGATCTCGTTGACATCGGCGGCGGTCACGTCGCGCCCGGCATAGAAGGTCAGATCGACCGCGCTGACATTCGGGGTCGGCACGCGCAGGGCCGTGCCATCAAGCTTGCCCGAAAGCTCCGGCAGCACCTCGCCCAGCGCTTTCGCCGCCCCGGTCGAGGTCGGGATCATCGCCATCGCGGCAGCCCGTGCGCGATACAGATCCTTGTGACGCCGGTCCAGTGTCGGCTGGTCGCCAGTGTAGCTGTGGACCGTGGTCATCACGCCCGATTCGATGCCGATGGCGTCATTCAACACCTTGGCCAGCGGCGCGAGGCAATTGGTGGTGCAGGACCCGTTCGACACCACCAGATGCTCGGAACGCAGGCTGCGATGGTTCACGCCGTAAACGATGGTCGCATCGGCATTCTTGGCCGGCGCGGAAACCAGCACGCGGCTTGCGCCACGGCCAAGATGCACAGCGGCCTTGTCGCGTTCGTTGAACTTGCCGGTGCATTCCAGCACGACATCGACACCTTCCCAGTCCAGCTCGGACGGCTCATAGGTGGACATCACCTTGATCGGTCCGCGCCCCAGATCGAGTCGGTCGCCCTCGACCCGGATGGAACCGGGAAAACGGCCATGCACAGAATCATATTTCAGCAGATGCGCATTGGTCTCGATCGGGCCGGTGGCGTTGATCTTGACGACCTCGACATCGTTGCGTGCACTTTCGGCGATATGGGCGAGAGTGCAGCGCCCGATACGGCCAAACCCGTTGATCCCGATGGTGATGGTCATGGCGTTACTCCGCGCTGTCATTGGCTTGGCCTGTCTATAGCCAGCCAAACCGATCAGAAAAAGGGCGAAAACCGACAGATATTAAGTCGTTAGCGCAATCTGCAACATGATAGCGCCAACGCGGCCTGCGCAGCTGGCATGACTGCGCGCTTGCGCCTGCGCGCCCGGCGTTGCATGTAGGGGACTCCCGGACCGGCGATCATGGCAGGCGTGCATTGGCCTTTCTCGAAAACATTTTCGGATTGATCGACATGCGGTCGTTTTCGTCGGTCTGGTTCTGGATCGTGCTGGCGCTTTACTGGTC
>SKRP01000222.1 GCA_007118445.1 Natronohydrobacter sp. | reverse complement strand
GATCGAGCGCGACAGCCCGCCCGTCACCGGCATGGCCTGACTGACACCCGCGCCCAGATTGGCCAGCCCCAGCGCCACCAGCTCGCGATCCGGGTCGATGGACTGACGCTTCTTCGCGGCCAGCGTCTGCGCGATGGACACGGATTCGACATAGCCCACAATCGCGATCATCAGCGCCGGTGCCAGCAGGATATGGATAAGCGACAGATCAAGCTCGGGCAGCTGCAGCGGCGGCAGGCCGCGCGGGATATCGCCGACAATGGCGACACCGCGCTGATCAAGCCCCAGCCCCCAGACCAGCAGGGTCGATCCGACCACCGCGATCAGCAGTGCCGTCTTGGCCAGCAGCTTTGCCAGCGGCGCGGCGATCCCCAGACGCATCAGCAAAGGGGCCATCCCGCCGCGCGACCAGAACAGAAACACCAGCACCGAGAGCGACAGCGCCACCGTCACCACCGACAATCCTGTGAAATTACTGACCAGCGAGGGGATCACCTGCGGCAGCGTCTTGCCGCTGATATCTGCACCAAGAAGATGGCGTAACTGACTGGCAGCAATCAATATTCCAGCCGCTGTAATAAAGCCGGAAATCACCGGATGGCTGAGAAAATTCGCCAGAAACCCCAGCCGCAGCAACCCCAGAGCCAGCATCATCGCGCCCGACAGCAATGCGATCCAGAGCGCGGCCAGATGATAGCCCGGTGCGCCGATCTCGGCCACAGCGCCAGCGGAGGCGGCGGTCATCAGCGCGACAACGGCCACAGGACCGACCGCCAGCGCAGGCGAGGAGCCGAAAATCGCATAAAGCAACAGCGGCAGCATCGCCCCGTAAAGCCCGGCCTGCGCGGGCAGTCCGGCCAGCATGGCATAAGCCATGCCTTGCGGGACCAGCATGATCGTCACCACCAGCGCGGCAATCGTGTCATTGCCCAGATCCGCGCGGCTATAGCGACGCGCCCAGGTCAGAAAGGGCAGGAATTTCATCAGCATGGGAACGGGCCTTGTCATGAGCATTGCCGCAGGGGATGCAGCTTACGCGGCCTATATACGCCGGACAACAAATATTGCAAGTATTGAATATGTACTTCACATCCGATTATCTCATAATCAGTATTATGTTAAATATAGATATACCCGGACAGCTTGAAGCCTGCCGCACCTGCCGTTATGACGCATCCAACCTGTCCCAAGCCAAGAAAGCCGCGCCCATGATCCCGCGCTATTCCCGTCCTGAAATGGTTGCCATCTGGTCGCCCGAGACAAAATTCCGCATCTGGTATGAAATTGAAGCTCATGCCTGCGATGCGCAAGCCAAACTCGGTGTGATCCCCGAAGCCAGCGCGGCGGCGGTCTGGAAAGCCAAGGATGTGGAATTCGACGTCGCGCGGATTGACGAGATCGAGGCTGTGACCAAACACGATGTCATCGCCTTTCTGACTCATCTGGCTGAAATCATCGGCAATGAGGAAGCGCGTTTTGTCCATCAGGGCATGACCAGTTCCGATGTGCTGGACACCACGTTCAATGTGCAGCTTGTGCGCGCCGCCGATCTGTTGCTTACGGATATGGACGCGCTGCTGGACGCGCTGAAGCGGCGCGCGATGGAGCATAAATTCACCATCCGCATGGGCCGCAGCCACGGCATTCATGCTGAGCCCACCACGATGGGCCTGACGCTCGCGCGCTTCTACGCCGAGATGAAGCGCAACCGCGACCGGCTGCAAGCCGCGCGCGCAGAAGTGGCGACCGGTGCGATTTCGGGCGCTGTCGGCACATTCGCCAATATCGACCCCAGCGTCGAAGCCCATGTCTGCGCGCAGATGGGGTTGGAACCGGAACCGATCAGCACCCAGGTCATCCCCCGCGACCGCCATGCGATGTTCTTTGCCACGCTGGGCGTGATCGCCTCATCCATCGAGAATATCGCGGTTGAAATCCGTCATATGCAGCGCACCGAAGTCCTTGAGGCTGAAGAGTTTTTCTCGAAAGGTCAGAAGGGTTCGAGCGCCATGCCCCACAAGCGCAACCCGGTGCTGACCGAGAACCTGACGGGCCTCGCGCGGCTGGTGCGGATGGCGGTGATCCCGGCGATGGAGAATGTGGCGCTGTGGCATGAGCGCGATATCTCGCACAGCTCGGTCGAGCGGATGATCGGCCCGGATGCGACTGTGACGCTGGATTTCGCGCTGGCGCGGCTGACCGGCGTGATCGACAAGCTGGTGGTTTACCCCGACAACATGATCACGAATATGAACAAGTTTCGCGGGCTTATCCATTCGCAGCGCGTGCTCTTGGCACTGACGCAGGCCGGGGTCTCGCGCGAGGACGCCTATACGCTGGTGCAGCGCAACGCCATGAAGGTCTGGGAACAAGGCGCTGATTTCCTTGAGGAACTCTTGGCCGATACAGATGTCTGCACGGCGCTGAGCGAGGAAGAGATCCGCTCAAAATTTGATCTCGATTACCACACCAAACATGTCGAGACGATTTTCGCGCGGGTTTTTGAAGAAAAATGACCGCAAAGCCGTGAAATGCGCAAGTTTCGTGCTACCCTCACCTTACCTGAAAAAAGGAGAGTCGCAGATGAAACTTAAAGCAACTCTGGCCGCGCTGGCCCTCATGTTCACACCGGCCATCGCGTCGGCAATGTGTTCCTGGGGCAAGATGGAGCAAACAGCCTCGGCCTGCGCCGAAGGTCAGGTTTATGATGCTGATACCATGACCTGCATAGAGCCGGTGAGCAGCTGATCGCAGAAATCTATCCTTGATGCGCGCCCTGGACATTGTCATGGGCGCGCTTTTTTATGCATTACAGACGGAACCCTGTCGCGATAAACGGTTTCTTGAGACTCTGCTGTGATCCTGCCGAGATATTGCACGTTGAGCAGGTAAGCATGCATGTCAGCCACTGACAAACCCCTTGCAGTGCCGGACGCTGCGCAGGCCGTCTCGGCGATCCGCGAGGCGGCAGGTTACAAGACGCCCGGATTGTCGAAGCCGCGCAGCACCCCGCCCCGCGCGCGCACGGATCATCTGACCGGAGCGCAGAAAGCGGCCATTATCGTGCGTCTGCTGCTGGCCGAAGGGCTGGATACTCCGATTGCCGCATTGCCCGCCGACGCACAGGCGCAGCTGACGCAAACCCTTGGCAGCATGGGTCTGGTTGATCGCGCGACCATGTGCGCTGTGGTCGATGAATTCGTCGAAACGCTGGACCAGGTGGGACTGTCCTTTCCCGACGGGTTAGATGCGGCGCTGTCGCTTCTGGATGGACGGCTGGATGCCCGCGCCACGCAGCTTCTGCGCGCGCTCTCGCGCGGCAATGCGCCGGATGATCCGTGGACAGCAATTGAAAACACCGGAACCGAGGATTTGCTCAAGCTGATTGCGCAGGAATCACGCACTGTCGGGGCGGTGCTGCTGTCCAAGCTGAGCACGGACAAGGCTGCGCGCGTCCTGATGGCCCTGCCTGGCGACCAGGCGCAATCGCTCGCGCTGGCCATTGCCCGGACTGAAGATATTGCTCCGGAAACTGTCGCGCGGATCGGGGCAACGCTTGCGGAACAGATCAGCGACAAGCCGCGCCGGGCATTCGCTGTCCCGCCCAGCAAGCGCATGGGCGAGATCCTGAATGCCTCTTCCGCATCCTTGCGCGACCAGATGCTGCGCGATCTGGAAACTGCCGATCAGGGCTATGCGGCCGGGATCCGCAAGTCGATCTTCACTTTTCAGGATATTCCGGCCCGCATTTCCGCGCGCGATGTGCCTGCGGTGATGCGCGAGGTTGCAGGTGAAGACATGATGCAGATCCTCGCCGCCCAGCAACCCGGCGATTCGGAAAGTTGCGAATTTCTGCTGGGCAATATGTCCAAACGCATGGCCGACACACTGCGCGAAGATGCCGCCGCCCTGCCCGCCCCTGCGTCCGACACCTATGAAGCCGCGCAGGCCCGGATTTCGGGCATTGTGCGTCGGCTTGCGGATGACGGTGCGATCACCTTGCTGGAAGCCCCGGAATGACCCTGCTGCTGATCCTGCTTTGCCGCGTCATCACCGCCCGGCACGCGCCCGGTTCAGTCCGCAAGCAGCATCTGCCCGGCCGCGACGATTTCGCCCGACACAGCGCCGACGATCCCGGCCGCATTGCCCTCATCAGTGTCGATATGCATCTCGGTGAAGGCGTTATCCGTCACCCGCACCAGCACATCCGAAAAGGTCAGGCCCCGCCCGGTTTCGGTCAGGTTGACCGATATCCGCGCGCCGTCGCGCAGCCCGGCGGCCTCGGCATCGGCTGTGTTCATGTGGATATGTCGTGCCGCAACGATCAACCCGTCCGTATCATAATGGCCTGCCGGGCCGATCAGACGGATTTGCGGCGTGTCCGCCAGATCGCCACTCTGGCGCGTCGGCGCATCAATCCCAAGCGCAAAACCGTCAGTGCGCGAGATCTCGATCTGGGCGCGCGGGCGCAGCGGACCAAGGATCGCGACATGCGCGATCTCGCCTTTCGGCCCGTGCAAGGTCACCCGTTCGCGCGCCGCCCAATGCCCGCGCTGGCGCAGGGGTTTGTCGGGCGTCAGCTCGTAGCCGGGTCCGAACAGCGCATCGACGCTCGCGCGGCACAGATGAACGTGGCGCGCCGAGACCGCTATGGGCAATTTGCGCGGTTGCGCGGTTTTCGGGCCACGCTGTTGCGCAATCGATTCGGCCATGTCGCAGGCGATCATCAACTGTTCTGCGGTTTCTGTGACAAGCACATTGACCCGCGCCTCATAGCTCTGAATCTGAGGGGCCGCGCGATCCGTCAGCTCAACCGCAAGATTCCGGTCATGATCGAGCCGGATACCCAGAAAATCCAGCCCGTCGCAAATGCGCCGCCGCATCGAGGCCGAATTCTCACCGATCCCGCCAGTGAAAACCAGCGCGTCAAGCCCGCCCATGGCCGCTGCATAGGCTCCGATATATTTGCGCGCGCGATAGGCATAGATATTGATCGCCAGCTGCGCCGCCGCATCGCCCTCTGCCGCGCGGGCCTCGACATCGCGCATGTCAGAGCTGCCGGTCAGGCCCAGGAGCCCGCTCTCGGCATGCAGGGCGGACTCGATTTCCGCAACCTCCATCCCGGCCCCGCGCGACAGAAAGCCGAAAAGGCCCGGATCGACATCGCCCGAGCGCGTGCCCATGACCAGCCCTTCGAGCGGCGTCATGCCCATCGAACTGTCCATGCTCGCGCCCCGCGCGATTGCACAGGCGCTGGCCCCGTTGCCCAAGTGCAGGCTGATCAGCCGCAAATCGCGCAGTGGCAGGCCCAGGGCCTCGGCCGCGCGCAGGGCGACATATTTATGCGAGCTGCCGTGAAACCCGTAGCGGCGCAGCCCCAGCGCCCGCCAGCTCTCCGGCACTGCATAGGTTGTCGCCCGCGCCGGATTGGTCAGGTGAAAGCTGGTATCGAACACTGCCCAATGCGGCAGCTCCGGCCAGAGGGTCCGCGCAACCAAAACCGCTTCCAGATTGGCCGGGTTATGCAAAGGCGCAAGCGGTGTCAGACCCTCTATTCGCGCGATGGATGCGTCATCAAGCAAGGCCGGTCCGGTAAATTCCGCCCCGCCATGCGCGATCCTGTGGCCGATCGCGTCAATCTGCGACAGGCCCGCATCCTGCAACAGCGCTGCAGCAGCATGGATGGCGCTGCTCAGATCGGTGTGCGGTGCGCGGGCGCTCTCTCCGTTTATGTTCAGATCGCAGCCTTGCGCGGTGAACCGGTCGAAACTGGCCTTGTAGATTTGCCGCGCTGCCGCCGGCCCCCTGCCCTCGACCAGATCGAACGCACCGATCTTCAGCGACGAGCTACCTGCATTGAACACGACAACACGCATCAAAGCTCCCTTTCACATATCCGCACCCAGCGCGGCTTCGGTACCGTTTCAGCCGCCATTGGCCTTGGGTGCGGCTACAGACGCGCTTGCCTCGGCGGCAGCGTCGAGCGCCAGCAGGATCGAGGCATGGCGATTGCGATAGTCCCGCGCCGGCAAGAGCACTTCGAAACCATCAAACGGCGCATCGGGAACCGGGCCATCGGCCGTCAGCATCGCGCGCAGCTGGTCGCGAGCCTTGGCCAGTTCTGCGGCTGTGCGCCCAAGCACGACCCGCCCCAGAATCGCCGCCGCCGCCTGCCCCAGCGCGCAGGCTTTCACATCCTGCCCGAACCGCGCGACGCGGCCGTCAACCATGTCCAGATCAACCGTCACGGTCGAGCCGCAGAGTGGAGAGCGCCGTTTCACGCTGGCCAGCGGCTGGTCGAGGCGGGCATGATGCGGAATATCCGATGCGAGAGCGAGAATGCGCGCGGAATAGAGTTTGATCAGATCTGCATTTTCGCTCATGCTGGCTTTCCCTTGCCGTCTTCCTGCGCTAAGCCGCGCTGACAGACAGGACATAGCCCATGACATTCGATCCGCAAACCCTGCATTATGATGAAAAAGGTCTGATCCCCGCGATTGCGCAGGATCATGCATCGGGCGAAGTGCTGATGATGGCCTGGATGAATGCCGCAGCCGTCGCGCAGACGCTGGCGACTGGCCGCGTCACCTATTGGTCGCGCTCGCGCCAGTCCTTCTGGGTGAAGGGCGAGAGTTCGGGCCATGTGCAGAAACTGGTCGAGATGCGGATCGATTGCGACCGCGATTGCCTGCTGCTGCGGGTCGATCAGACCGGACCTGCCTGCCATACCAACCGGCGTTCCTGCTTTTACACAGCCCTGCGGGCCGGGCAGGAAATCGAGATCATGTCCCCGCTGACAGAGTAAGCCGCTGGCGCAGCGCTTCCGGGCGCAGCCCCTCTTCGCGATAACGCGCAATCGCGCGCGCATCGTCGCGCTTGGCCAGGCGTTTGCCGGTGTCATCACGAATAAGCGTGTGATGATAATAGCTTGGCGTCGGAAGTTGAAGCAATGCCTGAAGCAGGACATGGATCGGCGTGGCGTCAAACAGATCCGCGCCGCGGGTCACTTCAGTGATGTCCTGCGCCGCGTCATCCAGCACCACAGACAGATGATAGCTGGTGCCCATGTCGCGCCGCGCCAGCACGACATCGCCCGCCACATCGCGCAGCCAGTCACGATCCAGCGCATGACGGCCCGGATGGATCGGCCCGTTCTCGATGAATTCCAGCGCGCCCACATGCGCCAGCGCTGCGCCCATATTCAGACGCAGCGCGTCATTTGGCCCCGCCTCTGACATGGGCCGCATGCGACAGGTGCCGGGATATGTTAGGCCGTCCGGGCCCAGCGGAGCACCCTCTTGCGGAGCGCTGAGCGCTGCGCGGATATCCGCACGGGTGCAGCAGCAGGGATAGAGCAGCCCCAGCGCGGCAAGTTGGTCAAGCCCCGCGCGATAGGCAGACCCGCGCGCCGATTGCCGCATCACCGGAACCTCCCAGCGCAGGCCGAGCCATTCCAGATCGTGGTAAATCTGCGCTTCCCATTGCGGACGGCAGCGGCTCTGGTCGATATCCTCGATCCGCAGCAGGAACCGCCCTGCCCCGGCACGTTCTGCCGCAACCATCGCCGCATAGGCATGGCCCAGATGCAGCGGACCGGTCGGCGATGGCGCAAAGCGCGTGACCGCTTCAGGCGGCATCGCGCTGGCCCAGCCAGTCCATGAAAGCCGCTTTCGCGCGGTCGGTATAGGCTTTGTACCGGTCGCGGCGGCCACGGCGACCCCCCTTTGCATCGATTGGCGGGAACAGGCCGAAATTCACATTCATCGGCTGGAATGTTTTAGCCTCGGCACCGCCGGTGATGTGATGCACCAGCGCCCCCATCGCAGTGTCGCGCGGCGGCGGGCTGGCGGGCAGGCCCAGAATTGCAGCTGCCGCCAGTCGCCCGGCCAGCAGCCCCATCGCTGCGGATTCGACATAGCCTTCGACCCCGGTGATCTGACCTGCGAAACGAATATGCGGTCGGGAACGCAGGCGCAGGCGATCATCCAGCAATGTGGGCGAATTCAGGAATGTGTTGCGATGAATCCCGCCCAGCCGCGCAAAAGAGGCATTCTCCAGCCCCGGAATCATTTTGAAAACAGAAGCTTGTGCGCCATACTTCATCTTGGTCTGAAAGCCCACGATATTGTAGAGCGTCCCCAGCGCATTGTCGCGCCGCAGCTGCACCACCGCATGGGGTTTGACATCCGGGGCGTGCGGATTGGTCAGGCCCACGGGTTTCATCGGCCCATGGCGCAGCGTCTCGCGCCCGCGCTCGGCCATCACCTCGATGGGCAGACAGCCGTCGAAATAGCCTGCCGTCTCGCCCTCATGAAACTCGGTTTTCTCCGCCGCCAGCAGCGCGTCGATGAAGCTGTCATATTGCGCGCGACTCATCGGGCAATTCAGATAGGCGCGTCGCTCGGCCTCGGTCTCGCCCTTGTCATAGCGCGACTGGAACCAGGCCTGCGACATATCGATGCTGTCGAAATAGACAATCGGCGCGATGGCGTCGAAAAAGGCCAGTGCGTCAGTTCCGGTTTCGCGCGCAATCGCCTGCCCCAGCGCGTCCGAGGTCAGCGGCCCGGTGGCGATGATCCAGTGGCCGTGTTCGGGCAGTTCAGCGATTTCGCTGCGTTCCAACCTGATATTAGGCAGCGCGAGCAGGGTTTCGGTCACAGCCTGCGCGAAAGCATCGCGGTCCACAGCCAGCGCCCCACCCGCAGGCAGGGCGTGGCGGTCGGCCATCTGCATGATCAGACCGCCCGCGGCGCGCATTTCCCAATGCAGCAATCCCACGGCATTCTGTTCATCATCATCCGAGCGGAAGGAATTCGAGCAGACCATTTCCGCCAGATGTTCCGTCTGATGCGCGAAAGTGCCGCGTGTGGGGCGCATTTCGTGGATGACGACCTGCACGCCCATATGGGCGGCCTGCCAGGCGGCCTCGGACCCGGCCATGCCGCCACCGATGATGTGCAATTCCTGTGTCATGACGCACCCTTTCGCTTTGGTGCCGAGATAAGCGCAAAGCCGGGCTTTGGCAAATGTCATGAAAAAACCGCCGCGACTCTGGTCGCGGCGGCAGTCAAGGGTCAGTGTGCAGGCAGTGAGAGGCAGGCTGACCCGCAGGCGTCAGGCAAAAAGCGGCAGATAGAGCAGCACGACCACCAGCACAGCCAGCGCAAGCGCAGCGGCCAGATCGGACCAGAATTCGGAACCTGTCTTCGGGGTCATGCCATCCTCCATCACTTTGTTATCTTTTTGTTCTCATATGTTCTCGATTCGATCAAGAACTTTTTAAGAACATCCTGACATTCTGGTGGGAATTCAGCCGACAGAAAGGAACCGAATCGCCTTGTCCTGTTCCATCAGCCACAGCAACACCCGCGCCGCCTGTCCGCGTGGACTGGTCAGTTCCGGGTCATCGGCCAGCAATTTGCGGGCATCCGATTGCGCAATGGCCATCAATCCGGCCTGGCGTTCCAGATCGGCCACGCGAAACCGTGGCAGCCCGGATTGCGCCGTGCCGATCAGATCGCCTGCACCGCGAATGGCCATATCCTCTTCGGCAATGCGAAACCCGTCCTCGGTATCGCGCAACAGCTTCAGGCGACGCGCTGCCGTCTCGCTCAGGGGTGGTTCATAGACCAGCAGACAGGTCGATGCCGCCGCCCCGCGACCCACGCGCCCGCGCAGCTGGTGCAGCTGGGCCAGTCCGAAGCTTTCAGCGCGCTCGATCACCATGATCGAGGCATCGGGGACATTCACACCAACTTCGATGACCGTGGTGGCCACCAGAAGCTTGGTGCCACCAGCCACGAAACGCGCCATGGCCGCGTCTTTTTCAGCAGGAGGGAGCTGACCATGCACCAGGCCGACCGATTCTTCCCCCAGTACTGCGCGCAGATGCTCAAAACGGGCCTGGGCCGCAGTCAGCGGGCTGAGTTCGGATTCCTCGACCAGCGGGCAGACCCAATAGGCCTGACGCCCCTCTGCGATGGCGCGGCGCAGGTGATCGATGACCTCTGTCAGCCTTGCGGTCGAGACAAGCGCGGTCTGCACCGGCTTGCGACCAGGGGGTTTTTCATCGAGAATGGACACATCCATGTCACCATATTGCGCCAGCGCAAGCGAGCGCGGGATGGGGGTCGCGGTCATGACCAGCATATCGACACCTGCACCCTTTTCCGCCAATGCCGCGCGCTGCGCCACGCCGAAGCGATGCTGTTCGTCGATCACGGTAAGGCGCAGATCGTGGAACGCGACGCCCTTCTGGAAAACCGCATGGGTGCCCAGCACGATCCGGGTGCGTCCCTCGGCCAGCGCGGCGAGCTTCCGGCCGCGCTCACTGCCCTTGTCGCGCCCGGTCAGAAGCGTGATTTCCACACCCGCAGCCTGCGCCAGCGGGGTCAGGCTTTCGAGATGCTGGCGCGCGAGTATCTCGGTCGGGGCCATCATCACCCCCTGCCCGCCAGCTTCGACCGCGACGAGCAGCGCCATCAGCGCGACCAGCGTCTTGCCCGCGCCGACATCGCCTTGCAACAGCCGGTTCATGCGGCGGGAACTGGCCATGTCACCGGCAATTTCCGCAATCGCGCGGGTCTGGGCCCCGGTCGGGCTGTAATCGAGCGCGGCCAGAACGCGGGCCTGCAAAACCCCTGTGCCACGGCTCTCGCGTCCCGGTTTGCGCCGCGTCCGTGCGCGTGCCAGCGCGAGGGTCAGCTGATGCGCAAGAAGCTCATCATAGGCCAGACGCGCCCGCGCGGGTGCCGTCGCGGCAAGATCTGCAAGGCTGTCGGGGCTATGGGCCTGCGTGATCGCCGCGCGCCAGCCGGGCCAGCCCTCGCGGGATTTCAGGCCAGGATCAATCCATTCGTCAAGCACAGGCACGCGGGCCTGCGCTCCGGCAATCGCGCGCGCCATCAGCTTCGCGCTGATCCCCGCACTCAGACCGTAAACAGCTTCGCTGCGCGGCAGAGACCCCGCATCTTCCGGGCGCAGGATATGATCGGGATGGGGCATTTGCGCGATGCCGTCAAACAGTTCGATCCTGCCCGAAACCAGACGCCGCGCCCCTGTCGGCAACAGTTTCTGCAGATAATCACCACGCGCATGAAAGAAAACCAGTTGAAACTCTGTCAGTTCATCACGCACCTGCACCCGATAGGGCCGCCCGCGCATGGGCGGCGGCTGATGCGTGCCGATGGTCACTTCAACTGTCGCTATGGCAGGAAAATCCAGCCCCCGGATCGACGGGCGGCGCGTGCGGTCGATCAGATTCTGCGGCAGATGAAACAGCAGATCGCGCGGGGTCTCGATCTGCAGGGCAGAGAAATGCCGCGCCGTTTTGGGTCCGATCCCGTCCAGCGTCTCCAGCCCCGCGAAAAGCGGGAACAGGATTTCGGGTCGGCTGGCCATGTCAGGACGCCCCGGTCAGGGCCAGCCACTGGTCCTCGTCAATCACCTCGACCCCCAGATCGGCGGCTTTTTTCGCCTTGCTGCCCGCGCCCGGCCCTGCAACCAGCAGATCAGTTCGGGCTGACACCGAGCCTGCAACCTTGGCCCCCAGCGCCTCGGCCCGGGCTTTGGCCTCAGCGCGGGTCATCCGCTCCAATGTGCCGGTGAACACGATCGTCTTGCCCGCAACCGGGCTGTCGGCGATTGATTCACTGGCCGGTTCGATCTCGAGCAGTTTCGCCAGCGCGTTGATTTCCGCGCGCTCTGCCGCGAATCCCGAGATCAATGTTTGCGCCATCACCGGCCCTACCCCGTCAATCGAGAGCAGCTCGCCATGCGCGGGACTGTCCGGGTCGGCCGCTTCCACCATGGCGGCCCGCAATGCGTCCCAGCTACCGTAATGCGAAGCCAGCATTGCCGCCGAGGTCTCGCCGACATGCCGCAGCCCAAGCGCGAAAAGGAAACGCGCAAGCGGGATGCGACGCTTCGCATCAATCGCATCGAACAGTTTCTGCGCAGATTTCTCGCCCCATCCTTCGCGATTCTTGAGCTGACGCGGCTGGCCAGGGCCGAACCGGTCCTTCAGCGTAAAGATATCGCGCGGGCTGGCAATCCAGCCATCGCGCCAGAAGCTTTCAACCTGTTTCGCGCCCAGCCCTTCGATGTCGAAAGCTGCGCGGCTGACGAAATGTTTCAACCGCTCAACGGCCTGCGCGGGGCAGATCATGCCGCCAGTGCAACGGCGCACCGATTCGCCGGGCTCGCGAAGGGCCGGGCTGCCGCATTCGGGGCAATGATCGGGCATCTGATAGGGAATGGCCGTGTCAGGACGCCGCGCGGGATCGATATCGCGAATTTTCGGGATCACATCGCCTGCACGATAGATTTCGACCCAGTCGCCGATACGTATGTCGCGCCCGTCACGGATCGCTTCGCCGCGTGAATCGCGCCCGGCGATATAGTCCTCGTTGTGCAGGGTCGCGTTGGATACAACGACCCCGCCCACAGTGACCGGGGTCAGCCGCGCGACAGGGCTGAGCGCACCCGTGCGCCCGACCTGGATATCGATGCCCTCTAGCAGGGTCCAGGCACGTTCGGCAGGGAATTTATGCGCGATCGCCCATCGCGGCGTTGTCGATCGCAGACCCAGCCGCGCCTGCAGGGTCAGGTCGTCGAGCTTGTAGACCACCCCGTCAATATCATAGCCGAGCTCTGCCCGCTGTGCCGCGATCGCGGTATAGGTGTCGAACAGATCTGTCAGGCTTTCACATTTCCGCAACAGGGGATTTGGAACAAAGCCGAGCGCCTCTAGGCGCGCAAGCGCACCGGCCTGGGTTGCGGCAAGCGGCGCGGACAGCGCGCCCCAAGCATAGGCGAAAAACCGCAGCGGGCGCTGGCGCGTGATCTCGGCATCAAGCTGGCGCAGGGAACCGGCGGCCGCATTGCGCGGATTGGCAAACACCTTGCCCCCGATCCCGGCCTGCTTTGCGTTGAGGGCCGCAAAATCCGAATGCGTCATATAGACTTCGCCACGCACCTCCAGCACATCCGGCGCATCTGCCAGAGATTGCGGAATATCGGCGATGGTGCGGGCATTGGCTGTAACATCCTCGCCGATCTCGCCATCGCCGCGCGTGGCAGCATGGACCAGTCGCCCCGCTTCATAGCGCAGCGACAGGGAAAGACCGTCGATCTTTGGCTCTGCAGTGAAAAACAGGGGTGTTTGGGGATCCAGATTCAGGAAACGGCGGATACCGTTGACGAAATCCGCCACATCTTCATCCGAGAAGGCATTGGCAAGCGAGAGCATCCGCCGCGCATGGCGGATCTTGCCGAACCCCTCGGCCGGCGCCGCGCCGACCCGCTGGCCCGGACTGTCAGGGCGGATCAGTTGCGGGAAACGGGCCTCGATTGCTGCATTGCGCTGTCGAAGCGAATCATAATCCGCATCTGACATCACCGGCGCATCATCGCGAAAGTAGGCAGTATCGGCCTGCGATAACAGCGCTGCCAGCCGCTCCAGTTCGGCCTGCGCCTCTGGCAGATCCATTTGCTCTACAGCGCGTTCTGCACTGCTGTCACTGATATCCGGCTTCTGTTGCAAACCCGCAATCCTGTCATGACCGTCCCATCCCGGCATATGTGATAGGAGCGCAGTGACCACAGGTCCAGCGCAAAGCGTGCCGAGGGTCAGGCCGACAGCGCGCTGCGCGGCATGTTCTCGATACTCAGCACCGGGTCGCGCAGGACATAGCCCCGGCCCCAGACCGTATCGATATAGCTCTCCCCCCCTGTTGCTTCGGCCAGTTTCTTGCGCAGCTTGCAGATGAATACATCGATGATCTTCAGTTCCGGTTCATCCATGCCGCCATAGAGATGGTTGAGGAACATTTCCTTGGTCAGCGTGGTGCCCTTGCGCAGACTGAGCAGTTCCAGCATCTGGTATTCCTTGCCTGTCAGATGCACGGCCTGGCCATCCACATCCACAGTCTTGGCGTCGAGATTGACCGAGATGCGCCCTGTGCGGATGACCGATTGCGCATGTCCCTTGCTGCGGCGAATGATGGCATGGATGCGCGCGACCAGTTCTTCGCGGTGGAACGGTTTGGTCAGATAGTCATCCGCGCCGCCACCGAAACCACGCAGCTTGGTATCGGTATCGGCGTCCCCGGTCAGGATCAGGATCGGGGTATCGACCCGCGCCATCCGGATCTGCCGCAATACATCAAGCCCGGCCATATCCGGCAGGTTCAGATCGAGCAGGATCAGATCATAATCATATAGCTTGCTGAGTTCGATCGCATCCTCACCCAGATCTGTGGAATACACGTTGAAATTCGAATGGGTGAGCATCATTTCGATACTGCGCGAGGTCGTCGGATCATCTTCCACAAGCAGGACACGCATTCAGGTTCTCCTTTATCGCCGTTAACGCAGCTTCTCGCAAATTCGTTAACTCATCGTTACCGTGCACTATCCAGTGGAAAAAACAACCTAAAGTTGTCGATATTTCTGCAAGGATGTCACTTTCAGCGCGTCGACACCATGCTGCGTCACGGCAGATTGCCAGAGATCGAACTCTTCGTCAGACAGCGCATAGCGTTCGAGCGCGGCCTTGCGCGACAAAAGCCCGGCCTGCACGGCGCGCACGACCAGGGCCTTTCGGCTTGCGACCCAGCGTCGCGTATCCGTCGGTGGCAGATCGGCCAGCGTGAGCACGCTGCCATCTTCCAGTGTCACGGCCCTTGGGCCATCCACACGTTTGATATACATCGCTTTCTACCTTCTTCACCCAACCCGATGAGGCTGCAAGAATCGCGCGATGTGATTAATTCGACGTTGACTGCCTGCGTTATCCGACCTTGAGAATAGATAGCATTTTCCTATATTTCGCGTGATTCCCGAGAAAGTGTTGCCGATGCCTTATGATACGCCCCTCAATTCGCTTGGTTTTGCCAGGCCGCCTGCCGAGACGCGGGTGGTTGTCGCCATGTCGGGCGGTGTGGACAGTTCTGTTGTCGCGGCCGAGCTTGCGCGCGAAGGCTATGATGTGGTGGGCGTGACGCTGCAGCTTTATGATCATGGGGCGGCGCTGGCGAAAAAGGGGGCCTGTTGCGCCGGGCGCGATATCCATGATGCGCGCCGCGTGGCCGAGGAGATGGGCTTCCCGCATTACGTGCTGGATTACGAATCGCATTTTCGCGACTCGGTGATCGATGAATTCGCGGATGCCTATCTGGCAGGCGCAACACCTGTGCCCTGCATCCGCTGCAATGAACGGGTGAAATTCCGCGACCTGCTGGAAACCGCGCGCGATCTGGGCGCGGATTGCATGGCGACGGGGCATTACATCCAGCGCAAGACCGGGCCTGCGGGGGCAGAGTTGCACCGGGCTGCGGATCCGGTGCGCGATCAGAGCTATTTCCTGTTCTCGACCACACCCGAGCAGCTGGAATATCTGCGCTTTCCGCTCGGCCATCTGGCGACCAAGGCCGAGACACGGGCGCTGGCGGCTGCGCATGGGCTGAGTGTGGCCGACAAGCCGGACAGTCAGGATATCTGTTTCGTCCCCGATGGCGATTATGCGCGGGTGATCGAGAAGCTGCGCCCCGGTGCGGCGGATCCCGGCGAGATCGTGGATCTGGACGGCCAGGTGCTGGGCCAGCATGAGGGGATCATCCATTACACGATCGGCCAGCGCCGGGGGCTGGGGATCGGCGGGTTGTCGGAGCCTTTATATGTTGTGCGGCTGGACCCGGTGACGCGGCGGGTGATCGTGGGGCCGAAAGCGGCGCTGGCCACGCGCCGCGTTCCCGTGCGCGAGATCAACTGGCTGGGGGATGCGCCCTTTGCGGCGCGTGGCGAGTGGGAGCTGTCGGTGAAGCTGCGCTCGACGCGCCCGCCTGCGCCTGCGCTGATCCGGCCGCTGTCAGAGACCGAGGCCGAAGTCGAGTTGCTGACGCCCGAGGAAGGGATCAGTCCGGGTCAGGCTTGTGTCTTCTATGCGCCTGAGGGCAGTCGCGTCTTTGGCGGCGGCTGGATCTGGAAAGGTCGCTGAAAGGGGGGGCGCTGCCCCCCTCTTGGCCTTGCGGCCAATTCACCCCCCGGAGTATTTGGGGCAAGATGAAAGCCCTTGGGGGGGCATGTTTATGCGGCCACTGATCATGACATGCGGCGATCCTTCGGGGATTGGGCCGGAACTTGCCGTCAAGGCGCGGGGGCTGGTGAAGGGATCCGTGCCTTTCGTCTGGCTGGGTGATCCGCAGCATTTGCCAGAGCGGGCGGACTGGGTTGAAGTGGAGAGCGTCGCAGACGCGCTGGAGGCCGCCTGCGGGGTGCTTGCAGTGTTGCGCCATGACTTTCCGGCGCGGGCAGTGCCAGGGGCACCGGATGCGGCCAATGCGGGCGCGATTGTCGCGGTGATCGCGCGCGCGGTGGGGCTGGTGCAGGACGGGGCGGCGTCGGGCATCGTGACCTGCCCGATCAACAAGGCCGCGTTGAAATCAGGTGCGGGGTTCGGCTTTCCGGGACATACGGAATATCTGGCCGATCTGGCAGGCGGGGTGCCCGTGGTGATGATGCTGGCCTGCGAAGGGGTGCGCGTGGTGCCTGCGACGATCCATATTCCGCTCTCGGAGGTACCGGGCGCGCTGACGTCCGAGGGGCTGGAACAATGCTTGCGGATCACGCGGTCGGGACTGATGCGGGATTTCGGGATTGCGGTGCCGCGCATCGCTGTGGCCGGGCTGAACCCGCATGCAGGCGAGGCGGGCGTTATGGGGCGCGAGGAGATCGAGGTGATCACGCCGGTGCTGGAGCGGTTGCGCGGCGAGGGCTGGGCGATTGACGGCCCCCTGCCCGCAGACACGATGTTTCATGCAGGCGCGCGGGCGGGCTATGATGTGGCGGTCTGCATGTATCACGACCAGGCCTTGATCCCGATCAAGACGATCGATTTCGCAGGCGGGGTGAATGTGACGCTGGGGCTGCCTTTCATTCGGACCTCGCCGGATCACGGCACGGCATATGGGATTGCCGGGCAAGGCGTGGCGGATCCGACATCGCTGGTGGCGGCGTTGCGAATGGCCGCGCAGATGGCGGAGCGCCGCGGATGATCGATGACCTGCCCCCCTTGCGCGCAGTGATCCGCGCCCATGATCTGCGCGCGAAAAAGAGTTTCGGGCAGAATTTCCTGCTGGATCTGAACCTGACGGCGCGGATTGCGCGGGTGGCAGGTGATCTGTCGGGCGCAGATGTGCTGGAAGTGGGACCGGGTCCGGGTGGGCTGACGCGGGGGCTGCTGGCCGAGGGCGCGCGCAAGGTGCTGGCCATCGAGAAGGATGCGCGCTGTCTGCCGGCGCTGGCCGAGATCGCCGACGCTTATCCGGGGCGGTTGCAGGTGATCGAGGGGGATGCGCTGGCCGTGGATGCGCTGGCGCATCTGACCCCGCCGATCAAGGTCGTGGCCAATCTGCCCTATAATGTCGGCACCGAACTTCTGATCCGCTGGATGACGCCGGATCACTGGCCGCCCTATTGGGACAGTCTGACCCTGATGTTTCAGCGTGAAGTGGCGGAACGGATCGTGGCAAAACCGGGGTCCAAAGCTTACGGGCGGCTGGCGCTGATGGTGCAATGGCGCGCCGAGGCGCGCATTGCGCTGCATCTGCCGCCCGAGGCTTTCACGCCCCCGCCCAAGGTCAGCTCAAGCGTGGTATATGTCACACGGCTGGAAACCCCGCGTTTTCCTGCGGATGCGCGTGTGCTGGAGCGGTTGGTGGCGGCCGGGTTCAACCAGCGGCGCAAGATGCTGCGCGCCGCGCTGAAAGGCCAGCATCCGCAAATCGAGACCATGCTGCGCGAGAGCGGGATTGCACCGACTGCGCGGGCCGAGGAAGTGGGGCTGGAGGATTGGTGTCGCCTGGCCCGTGCCCTTGCAGGGTCAGGTTCCAGCGCGGGTGCTGAGTGATGATCGGACAGCGCAGTCACCCTGAAAAAAGAACCACCCCGCGAAGGGGTGGCAAAGTCGGCCCGTCAAAACGGGACAGGGAGGAATGCCTGGTTCCTGTTGCGCAGGGAAAACGCCGCGCCGCGGGAAATCAGCATGCCCGAAGATAACATATATCTGAGGCGGCACTTTGATCCGGATCAAATCATACAGTGTTTTCGACATGTTCCGGGCCGATTATAGTGTCGCTGAATAGTCGGCATTGGCCTGCGCGCAGAAACAATCCCCGAAAGAATCGCACTGCGCGACGCGCTCGCCATGTCGTTGCGCGGCGCGAGACTTGTGATTCCACTGCGAATCGATAGGTTAATTTATGGTAAAACTGTTAAATTTTGTCTGAAAGCCGGAACCGACCATGCGAGATGCGCTCGACAGTATTGATCTTGCCACAGCCCGGACCGATGCCGAATGGCTGGCGCGTCTGGATGAGCTTGCCGATGATTGCGGGGCCTTCATGCCGCTGGGCGCGCATCATGCGGCGTTCTTTGCGGATGGGTCGGATACTCTGCTTGTCAGTTTTGAATCCATCGACAAGATCCGCGAGCAACAGGACGATCACCGCCCGCTGGGGCTGGGCATCGCCGCGCGGCATGGCTGGTCGTCGCTGGTGATGATTGCACGCGCGCCGCGCTGGTATCGCGACAGCGAAATACTGGATTTCTTTGACAGCCAGGTCGATGCCGGTTTTTTCGACAGTTTCTCGCGTGTCCTGTTCTATGGCGCGGGTATGGGAGGCTACGCGGCCTGTGCCTTCAGTCTGGCCGCACCGGGTGCCACAGTCCTGGCAGTGGCGCCGCATGCCACGCTCGACCCCGAAATCGCCCCCTGGGAAAGGCGCTTTCTGGAACAGCGCAGACTGGATTTCCGCAGCCGCTTCGGCTTTGCGCCCGCGATGATCGAAGGCGCGCGGGCGATCTTTGTGGTCCATGATCCGGCCAACCGGACCGATTCCATGCATGCCACGCTGTTCCGGCGCCCTTTCGTGACCATGTTGCGCTGCCCTCCGTTGGGCCTGGATACAGCGCGGGCGCTGAACCGGATCGGCACGCTGGATATGCTGATCGAAACCACGATGCGGGGGCGCATGACCCCTGCGCGCTTCCATGACATGATGCGCAAACGTCGCGAGGACCCGGTCTATCTGAAAATGCTGGTCAAACGGGTTGCTGCCAAGGCCAATCATGCGGCCCTGACGGTCACAGCCGCCAAACATGCGCTGGCCCTGCGCAACAGCTCTGGTCTGCGCAAACAACTGCGCAAGGCAGAGAAGCACCTGTCGGAGGGCTGAGCAGCTACGCGCTTGACAGGTCGGACCAGGTTGGTGCCGTATGACTGCCATCATGAAAAGCTTGCGCGCGCCAGATTTCGCAATCTGTCGCGCTCGCCATTATGGGCTGACTTTACATCAACATTCAACATGGCAAGTGGCGCACCCAAGAGGATTCGAACCTCTGACCTCTGCCTTCGGAGGGCAGCGCTCTATCCAGCTGAGCTATGGGTGCCTGTCACTGCGACGGGTCTGATCCGGCATATGCGCCGCTGGCTTCTTATTATCCAAAACCAGAGCTTACGCAAGATGAGGAACCCCCTAAATCCGATCTGATCTTGTCTCACAGTGCCAAAAGGGCAGCGTGAAGCACTTCAGACGAATCGTAAAACAAGCGCACGGAAAAAAGCGCGGGTGTCAAGCCCGATCAACCAAACACATTATTGATGTGAACGGCCATGCATCGTCCAGGCGTCTGTTTCCGGCATGCGGTCGCATCCGTGTTTTACAGCATTTTTGTTACCGCAGTATTCTTCGGCTTGCTTCGCGCTGCGCATGCGCTGCCTGCTCTGGGGACAACAGGGCCCGAGTCGCCCCCGCCGGCGTTGACTCTGCCCAACGATCCGTGCGGTCGCGCCTGCCCGCGGCCAATGTCACCCGACGCTATGTGACCGTGCCTGCGATAGCGCTCGAGGTCAGCGAAGAGACGCTGCTCGAATTGATCGATCTGTAGCGGCAAAGCGGTCATGCGGCCCCTGATGGGGCTTTCCTGTCCGCGAATCGACCTGCCGCGGGCATTCCGCTTCCTGCCAGCCGGAAGGACCTGCTGATCCGCAAAAAACAGCGCGGGCAGCGTTCCCTGCCTGTCCCCGGACCACAATCGCCGTTCTCAGGCAAAAAGATCGTGACAGAGTTCCAGCGCCTCGATCAGCGCATCCACTTCCGCGTGCGTATTATACATCGCGAATGACGCGCGGCAGGTGGCGGAAACGCCCAGATGATCCATCAGCGGATTGGCGCAGTGCTGGCCTGCGCGCACGGCAATGCCCTTCTTGTCGAGCACGGTCGAGATGTCATGCGCATGGGCCGCCCCTTCCAGCGTGAAACTGAAGATCGCGCCCTTGCCTGGTGCTGATCCTTGCACATTCAGCCAGTTCAGCCCGGCCAGCCGTGAGGCCGCATAGTCGCGCAGATCAGCCTCATGGGCGGCGATCCTGTCCATGCCGATATCCATCATGTAATCGATCGCCACACCCAGCCCGATCTGCTGGACGATCCCCGGTGTGCCGGCCTCGAACTTATGCGGCGGATCGTTATAGGTCACAGTGTCGCGCGTGACCTCGCGGATCATGTCGCCCCCGCCCATGAAGGGGCGCATCTCGGCCTGCCGGTCGCGGCGGATATAGATCGCCCCCGAAGCCGAGGGGCCATAAAGCTTGTGCCCGGTCACAGCGTAGAAATCGCAGCCGATGGCCTGCATGTCGACCGGCATATGCACAGCCGCCTGCGACCCGTCCACCATCACCGCCACGCCCTTTTCACGCGCGGCCGCACAGATCGCGGCCACATCGACCACCGTGCCCAGCACATTGGACATATGCGTGATCGCCACCAGCCTGGTGCGCGGGCCGATCGCATCGATCACGGCCTGCGCGTCCAGGCTGCCATCAGCGGCGCAATCCACCCATTTCAGCACAGCCCCCTGACGCTCGCGCAGAAAATGCCAGGGCACGATATTGGCGTGATGCTCCATGATGGACAGCACGATTTCATCGCCCGGCTCAAAGCGCGGCATGGCCCAGCCATAGGCCACCAGATTGATGCCCATCGTCGTGCCGGTGGTATAGAGGATCTCATCCTCATGCGCGGCATTCAGAAAGCGCTGCAGCTTGCCGCGCACGGCCTCGTATTTGTCGGTCGCCAGATTGGACAGGTAATGCAGGCCCCGATGCACATTGGAATATTCTTCGGCATAGGCGCGCGTCACAGCATCGATCACCGCGCGCGGCTTCTGCGCCGAGGCCCCGTTATCGAGATAGACCAGCGGCTTGCCATTCACCTGTCGCGCGAGAATGGGGAAATCCGCGCGGATCACATCGAGATCAAGCATTACGCAACTCCCGGAGCAAAGCCGAAAACGGCCAGCAGGATGGCAAAAACAAAGGACAGCGCAAAGACCGTGAAGATGATCCCGACCACGACTTTCAGCGGTGACACGAACCCGTGCAGGGCCATGATGAAATTCGTCAGCATCCAGAGAAACACCACCAGCGACAGCACCACGACCAGCCCGAACAGCGCAGGCAGCAGCATCAGGCTGGCTGTCTGGATGACCTGAAAGACCAGCATCACGAATTGCAGCCAGGCCATCAAGAGCAGTGCATCGGGGAATGTGCCCTGCCCGCCAAATAACCGCCCGGCCCCATGCACGGCGACCACGGTCGCCAGCAGGATCGTCGTTTGCATCATCGCCACACTGAGCAGCGATCCGGTATACTCGGCATCGCCCATCAGGGTCAGCGATGCATGGCTCAGGATGACCGAAAGCACCACAACGATGACAAAGCCCAACCAGCGCGCATCATCGGGCACATTCAGGCGGATCAGGCCCTCGGCAGCCTCGCGCGGGCGCGTCAGGGTCAGGCGCACCCAGGCTGTCAATGTGGCGGCATTCAGTTCCATCGCATTCATCCTTGCCGTTCCTGCCCAGCGGGCGCTGTCAGGCGCATCACCGCCCGCAACCCCGCGACCAATATGTAGAGGAAGGCGGCCATAACCACAAACCCGAAAGCCTGAATTGGCACCAGCGGCCCCAGCATGGCCGACAGCCCGCCCTGCAGCAGCATGAGCGGCGTCACTGCCAGCAGCGCCCAGAAAAACGCAAGCCGCACATGCAGCCCGGCAACGGGTCGCAGCAGCCGCAATGCGAATTGCAACAGGGCCGCCACAGCGTAAAGCAGCAGTGGCAGAACGAACATCACACCGAAAAGCGCGCCGCCCATACGTTGCTCGAATGTGACCGACGGGTCGAGCGTCGCTGCGCGCGACAGGCCCGGCCATTGCGCGACAAAAATCAGCCCGCAAGCCAGCAGCGCGAAAAACAGCACCTGCGGTTCGCGCAGATCGCCACGGGCCAGCCCCGAAACCACATCACCCGGCGCGCGATAGCTGCGCGCAATATTTCGGATCAGCGACATCTCTGTGGTATCGTCCTGTATTTGCAATGCAGGCTCCGGGTTGCACCCGAAGAAAAAAATACAGGACAAAGCACGCGGCCCTGTCCTGTCTCCGGCCTGTGGCGCAGCCTCTCCGGCACGCTCAGGCCCGGCGCTTCAGCCATGCCTCCAGCCTGCTGCGCAGGTCTTCGGCCAGATCCGGATCGGCGATTTCCTCCAGTGCTTCGGCCAGAAAGGCCAGCACCAGCAGCATCTTGGCGTCGGATTCGGACACCCCGCGGGCGCGCAGATAGAACAGCTGGTTCTGGTCGATCTCGCCCGAGGTCGAACCATGGCTGCATTTCACGTCATCGGCGTAGATTTCCAGCTCCGGCTTGGCGAGAAACTGCGCATCCTCATCAAGCAGCAGCGACTGGCTGATCTGATAGCCATCAGTGAGCTGGGCCACCTGATCGACCAGAATCTTGCCCTGAAACACGCCCACGGCACCATGGCGCAGCACTTTCTTGAACACCTGACGGCTTTCGCAACGCGGCGCAGCATGGTTGATGAAAACCGTGTCATCATGATGAAACGCCCCGTCGCCCACAGTCGCGCCAGCGATATGGGCCGAGCCTTCGGCACCATCGAGCCAGATCACCCCTTCATTGCGCGTCAATGCGCCATTGGCCGACAGCGTAAAGGATTTGAACTGCGCCTGCGCGCCCAGACGGGCAAAGAGATGCGTTGCCCCGGCCCGCGCGTGATCGCGACCCTGCGCGCGCACATGGTTGAGCACAGCAGTCTCTGCGAGATCGATCTCGGTCACCTGATTGTAGCGCGCGGCAACCGGGCCGTCCTCGAGCAGGGTCAGCTCGGCACCGGGCTCCAGCCGGATGACATGATGGGTCATCGCATCGGCATTGGCAGCGCTGCGCCGGTAGATCAGCGAAATCGGCTTCTCTGCCTTGCCTGTCACCCGGATCAGCAACCCTTCGGTCGCATAGGCTGTGTTCAGGCTGGCCAGCGGGCGTGGCACAGGGTCCTGACCGCGGGCCTCGAGCACGCCAAAAGCGTCGCGCGCCCAGTGCAGGTCAGCGCGCGCGGCCTCAGCCAATGTGCAGATTTCGACACCCGCCAATTCCGGCGCGTCAGAGGCCTGCGCATCAAAGACGCCATCGACAAAGACCAGCTTCACACGGTCAAAGGCCTCGAAAATCGGCACCTCGTCGCTGGTATCCACCTGATCTGCATTTTCGACATCGGCTGCGGTCAGGCGGCGCGGATCGGTATAGCGCCAGTATTCATCGCGCTTGCTGGGCAGTCCCATCGCCTGTAGACGTTCAACCGCCGCCTTGCGCGCGGCACGCGCCCAGACCCCGCCCTCGGGCAGAGGACGCGCGCTCAGCAACTCGGCGGCTGCGTCGCGCTTCTGCTGCATCAGTTTGGCTCGTGGCATCATGCGTTGGCCTCCGCGAGCAGGTCGGTATAGCCGTTTTCCTCGACTTCCAGTGCAAGTTCGGGGCCACCCGTCTTGATGATCCGGCCTTCGGACATGATATGCACGACATCGGGTTTGATATGGTTCAGAAGCCGTTGATAATGCGTGATGACCAGGAAAGACCGACCCGCATCGCGCAGCGCGTTCACACCGTCGGACACGAGCTTCATCGCATCGACATCAAGGCCCGAATCGGTCTCGTCGAGGATGCACATTTTCGGCTCGAGCATCGCCATCTGCAGGATCTCGTTGCGCTTCTTCTCGCCGCCCGAAAAGCCCACATTGACCGGGCGTTTCAGCATATCAGGTTCGATCTGCAATTCCTTGGCCTTGGCGCGGATGATTTTCAGGAACGCGCCTGCCGACAGCTCTTCCTGCCCGCGCGCCTTGCGCTGTGCATTCACAGCGGTGCGCAGGAAGGTCATGTTGCCGACACCGGGAATTTCCACCGGGTACTGGAAAGCCAGGAACAGCCCGGCAGCGGCGCGCTCTTCAGGCTCCATTTCCAGCAGGTCCGCCCCTTCCAGCGAAGCGCTGCCTTCGGTCACGGCGTAACCATCGCGGCCCGAGAGCACATAAGAGAGCGTCGACTTGCCCGAGCCATTGGGGCCCATGATCGCATGCACTTCACCGGGATTGATCGTCAGCGACAGACCTTTCAGGATCTTCACCTCTGAATCTTCTTCAAGTTCGCAGTGCAGGTTCTTGATTTCCAGCATTTTTTCCTCTTTGTCTTTGTTGCGCAGCGATCTGCGCGGATAGGCTCATGCCTTGCGCAGCCGGAACAGCGCCAGAAGCGGCCAGTAAATCCCGGTTGCGATCAGCGTGGTTTGCGTTGCCTGTTGCCAGTCGATCGGGTCACCGGATAGAAGCGTGAACCCGATCCCGATCACGAAAAAGATCGCTGCAAAGATCAGGGCCGCCCGTGACGTGCGTTTCAGCGCGCGCGGGAAGCTCATTACCCCACAGACCCCTCAAGCGAGATCGCGACCAGCGCCTGCGCTTCCATGGCAAACTCCATCGGCAATTCCTGCAGCACTTCCTTGCAGAACCCGTTCACCACAAGCGCAACTGCCTCTTCCTCATCCATGCCGCGGCTCCGGCAATAGAACAGCTGGTCATCATCAACCTTGGACGTGGTCGCCTCATGCTCGACGCGGGATGACGCATTGCGCACCTCGATATAAGGCACGGTATGCGCACCACATTTATCGCCGATCAGCAGGCTGTCGCATTGCGTGTAATTGCGCGAGTCGCGCGCTTTCGGGTGCATCGACACAAGCCCGCGATAGGTGTTCTGCGCGTGGCCCGCGCTGATCCCCTTGGACACGATCCGCGAGCGCGTGTTCTTGCCCAGATGCACCATCTTCGTGCCGGTATCGGCCTGCTGCCAGTTATTGGCAATCGCGATCGAGTAGAATTCGCCCTGGCTGTCATCGCCGCGCAGAATGCAGGACGGGTATTTCCAAGTGATCGCGGACCCGGTTTCGACCTGTGTCCACATCACCTTGGCCCGCGCTTCGCGGCAGTCGGCGCGCTTGGTCACAAAATTATAAATTCCGCCCTTGCCGTCCTCATCGCCCGGAAACCAGTTCTGCACGGTCGAATATTTCACCTCGGCATCTTCCAGCACGACGATTTCCACCACCGCCGCGTGTAGCTGGTTGGTGTCGCGCTTGGGCGCAGTGCAGCCTTCCAGATAGCTGACATGGCTGCCTTTTTCGGCGACGATCAGCGTGCGCTCGAACTGGCCGGTATTTTCCGCGTTGATACGGAAATAGGTCGACAGCTCCATCGGGCATTTCACGCCTGCGGGGATGTAGACGAAGCTGCCATCCGAAAACACCGCCGAATTCAGCGCTGCGAAATAGTTGTCATTCTGCGGCACGACCGAGCCGAGATATTTCTTCACCAGCTCAGGGTGGTCTTGCACAGCTTCGGAAATCGAGCAGAAGATCACACCTGCCGCTTCCAGCTCTTTCTTGAATGTCGTGCCGACCGAAACCGAATCGAACACGGCATCCACCGCGACCTTGCGCTCTTCGCCCGCGCCTTCGACACCGGCCAGAATGGCCTGTTCCTTCAGCGGAATCCCCAGCTTGGCATAGGTTTCCAGCAGTTTCGGGTCCACCTCATCCAGCGATTTGGGCTTGTCCACCATCGACTTGGGCTTGGCGTAGTAATACTGCTCCTGATAGTCGATCATCGGGATGTCCAGCATCGCCCAGTCGGGGCTTTCCATGGTCAGCCAGCGCCGATAGGCATCAAGCCGCCATTCCAGCAGCCATTCCGGTTCGCCATTCTTCTCCGAGATCAGCCGGACAATATCCTCATTCAGCCCTTTCGGGGCGAACTCCATCTCGATCTCGGTTTCCCAGCCATGTTTGTAGCTGCCCGCCATGGACCGCACGGTTTCGACCGTTTCGCGATCCACGCCCTCACGCATCTGCGTCGTGTCCAAAGCTGCCATAACTTTCCCCTCTGTCATGCCGCGCGGCTCTCGAACCGGCGGTATTCCTTCAACCACGCCTCCGCGAAGCGCAGCACATCCACTTCCCGCGTCTGCGGCCCCAGCGATACCCGGATCGCACTTGAGGCCACCTGCCGCCCGTATCCCATCGCCTCCAATACGCCAGAGGCCCGCAACTTGCCCGATGAACATGCCGAGCCCGCCGAAATGGCAAAGCCTGCAAGATCCATCTGCATCACCTGTGTCTCGGCCTTCCAGCCGGGTGTCGCAAGACAGAGCGTGTTGGGCAAGCGCTTCTCACCTTTTCCGACAAAAATAGTCTTGCTTGCGGCTCCGTCCAGTGCCTGTTCTAGAATATTTCTAATTTCAAATACAGAATTCCAGACGCCATCGGCAAGATCTTTCGCAGCGGCCTCTGCGGCAGCGCCGAAACCCGCGATCCCGATCAGGTTTTCCGTGCCCGCGCGCCGCCCCATTTCCTGACCACCGCCGCGCAGCTGCGCCGCGATATCCGTGCCGCGCCGCATCACCAGCGCGCCCACGCCCTTCGGCCCGCCCAGCTTGTGGGCCGAGACAAACCCCATCTCGAGCCCCAGCCAGTTGAAAGCGAAGGGCAGCTTGCCGAAGCCTTGCGTCAGATCACTGACCGCCAGCCCCTCGGGCAACGCCTGGATGATACCGGTTTCGGAATTGGCCAGCTGCAGCGTCGCGCGGGACGGGTCGGGGATCAAGACCTGCCCGTCCTGACCCACGGCCAGGCGCGCATCACTCCAGGCCCGCACTGCGTCATGCTCGATCGGGGATCCGGCCAGACCGCGCCCGGCCAGCGCCAGCGCCGCAGCCTCGGTCGCACCCGAGGTAAAGACGATCTCGGCTCCCTCTGCCCCCAATGCGGCCGCGACCTGCGCCCGCGCGCGTTCGATCAACCCGCGCGCGGCGCGACCTTCGGCATGGACCGAAGACGGGTTGCCGAAGACATCCATCGCCGCACTCATCGCCACCCGCGCCTCTGGCCGCAACGGGGTTGTTGCATTGTAATCCAGATAGCCGCGCTCCCGCATCCGCCCTGCTTTCATCTTGCCAAAAATACTCAATCTGCCCGTGCAGCCAGGCGCTCAGTCATCGACAACCTGAAACAGGTTCGGCACAGCCGGACAGGGCGTCAGCGCATTTTCCGCCACATCCGACAGGCGCGTCTGATGCAGAAAGACATAGACATGCGCCGACAATCCTTCCCACAGCCGGTTGGTCATCGATTGCGCCCGCGAACCGGACACCGCCCCGCTGGCCCCGGCCCCGGTATGCATGGCGCTGACGGTTTCCTCCACCGCTTCCAGCACTTCGGAAATCCGGATCATCTCGGCCGGGCGGGCCAGCCGGTACCCGCCGCCGGGACCGCGCACCGATTCGACCAGCCCGCCCCGGCGCAGCTTCACGAAAAGCTGTTCGAGATAGGCCAGCGACACATGCTGGCGCGATGCGATCTCATTCAGCGACACCAATGCACCCTGCGGCGCATGGGCCAGATCCACAAGCGCGATCATCGCATAGCGGCCTTTCGTCGAAAGCTTCATCACCCGACCCGAACTTACTACCAATCCGCACCCGAAACCCGCGCGCAGACTGGCAAAATGGTTGACGCGGTCGCATGGCCGCCCTAAACCCCGACGGCACGATGTCGGCGACCGGCAGTGGATATCCGCAATTTAGAACCCTTCTAAAATGCCCGAAGCAAAGAGTCAAGAATTCGACACTGCCCGGATGCAGGTCTTTTGCCGCGGTTGCGGCGCGGATCTGCCTGCCCCCCCTCAAGCAGACAAGGCCCCGAATGCCCGAGATCATCTTCCCCGGCCCTGAAGGCCGCCTAGAAGGCCGCTTTCATCCGCAGCCGAAACCCGACGCGCCGATCGCCATCATCCTGCATCCGCATCCGCAATTCGGCGGCACGATGAACAACAAGATCGTCTATAATCTGCATTATGCCTTCCACAAGATGGGCTTCACGGTGCTGCGGTTCAATTTCCGCGGTGTCGGGCGCAGCCAGGGCGAATATGATCAGGGTATCGGCGAATTATCGGATGCAGCCGCAGCGCTGGACTATGTCCAGTCCCAGACCCAGAATGCGCGCCATTGCTGGGTCGCGGGGTTCAGCTTCGGGGCCTGGATCGGGATGCAGCTGCTGATGCGCCGCCCCGATATCACCGGGTTCATCTCGGTCGCGCCGCCCGCCAATCTTTATGATTTCAGCTTCCTCGCGCCCTGCCCGGCCTCTGGCCTGATCATCAATGGCACGGCAGATCGTGTCGCCCCGCCGCGCGACACCAAATCGCTGGTGGCGAAATTGCAGGAACAGCGCGGCATCACCATCACCCATGCCGAGATCGATGGTGCGGACCATTTCTTCAAGGATGAAGAGCGTCATATGCAGCCGATGCTGGGCACAGTCACCGATTATGTGACCCGCCGCCTGTCGGAAAGCACGCGCTGACCCCAGAGCCCGGCCAGTTCCGCAGGGTCTGAATTGTCCCGCACCGCGCGTTGCGCTATCTGCCCGCATATCCCTTGCGAGAGGCCCTGATTGCGATGATCCCTGCCCTGCTGCGCCCGGTGCTTGCCCTGCTGGTTCTGCTCTTCGCCGCAGCCTGCACGCTGGCACCTGTTGCCCCGGTGCCGCCCCCTGCCGCGCAGGGCACAGAGGCCACTCGCGCGGATTTCAACGCGGTCGTGGCCCGGATGCGCCCGGTCGCCACGCAGGTCTGCCGCGCGCGCAGCCCGCATCTGGACTGCAATTTCCTCGTGCTGCTGGATGATCGCCCGGACCAGCCCCCCAATGCCTTCCATACCCGTGATGAAAATGGCCGCCCGGTCATCGCCTTCACCGAAAGCCTGATCAGCGAACTGCGCAGCCGCGACGAGATCGCGCTGATCTTTGGCCATGAAGCCGCGCATCATATCGCCGACCACATCCCGCGGATGCAGCGCGAGGCCCGGACTGGCGCGCTGCTGGGCGGTCTGGCCGCCGCGCTGATCGGGGCGGATCAGGCCACAGCGCGCGAGATCATGTCCGCAACCGCCACAGTCGGGGCGCGGCGTTATGCCAGGCCATTCGAGCTGGAAGCCGACCGCATCGGTGCCGTGATCGCCGAACGCGCGGGTTTTGACGCGCTGCGCGGGGCGCAGCTTTTCCGGCGTATCCCGGATCCCGGCAACCAGTTTCTGGGCACCCATCCGCCCAATGCCGAGCGCCTGCGCGAAGTGGAGCGGGCCGTTGCGCGTCATCGCGCCGGTCTGTCAGTATAAGGAGCGCGGCAGATGCACTGGCTTTATCTTGGTGTCGCGATCCTGTTTGAAACCATCGGCACGACCGCGCTGAAGGCCAGCGACGGCATGACACGGCTTGGCCCGGCACTCATCGTGGTCGCGGCCTATATCCTGTCCTTCTGGCTTCTGGCACTGGTCCTGCGCGTGATCCCTGTCGGCGTGGCCTATGCGATCTGGGCAGGTCTGGGCATCTGCCTGATCGCGGGCATTGGCTGGGTGCTGTTCGGGCAGCGGCTGGACATGCCTGCCCTGATCGGCATCGGCCTGATCATTGCGGGCATCGTCGTGATCAATCTGTTCAGCAAGACTGTGGGGCACTGACATGGCAGACCCGATCCGCCACACCCCCTTTGAGGACGCACAGGGCCTGATCTTCGGCGCGGCGATGTGCGCTTTCGGTGTGCTGATCCTGACAGGTGCCGGGCTGGTGACAGGCCAGACTGCAGGCGCGGCGGTGCTGATTTCCTACCTGACAGGATACAGTTTCGGGGTGGTGTTCTTCGTGATCAACCTGCCCTTTTATGCGCTGGCATGGGTCCGCCTTGGCCCGGCATTCACGCTGAAAACCTTTCTCTCGGTCGCTCTGATCTCGGGGTTTTCGATGGTCGTCGGCGATCTGGTCAGCATCGCGCCGGAACATCCTGCCGTTGCGGCAGTGCTGTTCGGCATGGTCTCGGGGGCGGGGCTTCTGGCGATTTTCCGCCACCGCGCCAGTCTGGGCGGTGTCGGCATCGTCGCCTATGACCTGCAGGAACGGCTTGGCTGGCGCGCAGGCTGGGTGCAGCTTGGCTTCGATCTGGTGCTGTTTGCCTGTGCCGCCCTGATCCTGCCGCTCGATCTGGTGCTCTGGTCGCTCCTCGGGGCAGCGATCCTGAACGCGATCATCGGCATCAACCATCGGCGGGATCGCTACGTCGGAACCTGAGCGCGGCAGTTAGGGGGTAGCCAGATCGCCTGCGATGCGCTATGCGGCAGCGCAGAAAACCCCTATACTTTCCCTACAAGGCCAGACTCATGACCCTTCGCAATATCGCGATTATCGCCCATGTTGACCACGGCAAGACGACGCTGGTGGACGAACTTCTGAAACAATCGGGCGCGTTTCGCGAAAATCAGGCGACTTCCGAGCGCATGATGGACAGCAACGATCTGGAGCGCGAGCGCGG
>SKRP01000262.1 GCA_007118445.1 Natronohydrobacter sp. | reverse complement strand
CTGTCCGGCGTCTGCGCCTCGGGCCTGTGGGAAGCGCGCTTGGGCCGCGAGCATTATGGCGGCATCGTCGAGACCTATTCGGCGGGCTACAAACCGGATGAGATGCCAGAGATCATCCGCCTGTCCGACCACATCATCTTCAACACCCCGGCTGCGAAGGACCGCTTCCTGCCCCTGATCCGCGAGAGCGGCAAGGATGTGCATGTCGGCCTGCGCTTCAACCCCGGCCTGCCCATGGGCGAGGATGCGAAATACGACCCCGCCGCGCCCGGATCGCGCCTTGGCACGCCGCTGGACCAGATCGACACGGCGGCGATTCAGGGCGTGGACGGGCTGCACATGCACACGCTCTGCGAACAGGATCTGGCACCGCTGCTCGCGATCTGGGACCATATCGCCCCGCAAATCCACGCCCTCGCCCCCCATCTGAAATGGATCAATTTCGGCGGCGGCCACCACATCACCCGCGCCGATTACGACCGCGACGGGCTGATCGCCTTCCTGCAACGCGTGACCGAGGAAACCGGCCTGCACTGCTATCTGGAACCCGGCGAGGCCGTGGCGCTCGACGCGGGTATCCTTGTCGGTGAAGTGCTGGATGTGGTCGAAAACAATGGCCCCAACGCGATCCTGGATATTTCCGCTACCTGCCACATGCCCGATGTCATTGAGGCCCCCTACCGCCCCGCCCTGCTGGGCGAAGACGGTCCGCAACAGGTCCGCCTTGGCGGGCCAAGCTGTCTGGCCGGCGATGTGATCGGGCGCTATGCCTTTGCGCAGACGCCGGAAATCGGCCACCGCATCGCGTTCCTTGATCAGGCGCATTACTCGATGGTCAAGACCACCACTTTCAACGGCGTGCGCCTGCCCGCGCTGGCCGTGTGGAACAGCGAAACGGATGCGCTGCGCGTGATCCGCCAATTCGACTATCAGGATTTCAAGGGACGCCTGTCGTGATCTTCCTCAATTCCGAACTGACCCATGCCGAACGCGGCCCCGACGCGCATTTCCAGATCGTGCCCATGCCACTGGAAAAAACCGTCTCTTACGGCTCGGGCACCGAAAACGGCCCTGCTGCGCTGATCGAAGCATCCGACCAGCTGGAACGGCTGTGGCGCGGGTTCGAGCCTTGCACGGCGGGCATCACCACAACCCCGGCGATTGATTGCTCTGGCGCTATCGACGAGGTGCTCGAAACACTGGCCGCGCGCACTGAAAGCATCACCCGCGCGGGCCATGTGCCAGTAACGCTCGGCGGCGAGCACAGCCTGACATGGGGCGCAGTTCTTGGTATCAAACGCGCGCTCGGGCGCCCTGTCGGCATTATCCAGATCGACGCCCATGCTGATCTGCGCAATGCCTATCAGGATTTCCGCCATTCCCATGCCTCGGTCATGCAATTGCTGGTCGAGGAGGAAGGCTGCGCTCTTGCGCAATACGGCGTGCGCGCACTGTGTCAGGAAGAAGCTGACTGTCGCGCGCGCAACAAGGTTATCTTCATCGACGCCGAAGATCTGGTGACGGGCAATATCCATGACATCACGCTTCCTGCGGATTTCCCCGAAGATGTCTATGTCAGCTTCGACGTGGACGGGCTGGACGCGGCGATCATGCCTGCGACCGGTACGCCGGTTCCGGGGGGGCTGGGCTATTATCAGGCATTGGCGCTGGTGCGTTCGGGGCTGAAGGGTCGGCGCTGCGTGGGTATCGATGTGGTGGAACTTGCCCCAATCGAGGGCTGGGACGTGTGGAACTTCACCGCCGCGCAACTGACCTATGCGCTGATGGGGATTGCACTGGAGACCACGCGCTGAGGAAAGCGCGGGGTTTCGGGCGCAGAGAACCGCTAAATATTGTGTCCGGTGCGTGACAATCCCTCCAGAACTGCCTATAACAGCGGCAGTTTAGCAAGGAATGGTCTGCATGTCGGCTGAAGCTGTGAAACGCGACGAATATGGCGCGGATTCCATCAAGGTTCTCAAGGGGTTGGACGCGGTGCGCAAGCGCCCCGGCATGTATATCGGCGACACGGATGACGGCTCTGGCCTGCATCACATGGTCTATGAGGTCGTCGATAACGGGATCGACGAGGCGCTGGCGGGCCATGCGGATTTCGTGAGCGTGACCATCCATGCGGATAATTCGGTTTCCGTCATGGATAACGGGCGCGGGATCCCCACCGATATCCATGCCGAAGAGGGCGTATCGGCCGCCGAGGTCATCATGACCCAGCTTCATGCCGGGGGCAAATTCGACCAGAACAGCTACAAGGTTTCGGGCGGCTTGCACGGGGTCGGTGTCTCGGTGGTGAATGCCCTGTCCGACTGGCTGGAATTGCGCATCTGGCGCGGCGGCAAGGAACATATCGCCCGTTTCGAGCGCGGCGATACGGTCCGGTCGCTGGAAGTGGTCGGCGATGCAGGGGACAAAAAAGGCACCGAGGTTCGATTTCTGGCATCGACCGACACCTTCTCGAATCTCGACTACAGCTTCAAGACGCTTGAGAACCGCCTGAGAGAACTGGCTTTTCTCAATTCCGGAGTGCGGATCATCCTGGAGGATCACCGCCCCGCCGAAATGTTGAAATCTGAACTGTTCTACGAGGGCGGCGTGCGCGAATTCGTGCGCCATCTGGACCGCTCGAAAACCCCGGTCATGGCTGAGCCGATCTACATGACCGGTGAACGCGACGGGATCGGGGTCGAGGTCGCGATGTGGTGGAATGACAGCTATCATGAGACGGTCCTGCCCTTTACCAATAACATCCCCCAGCGCGATGGCGGCACGCATATGGCGGGTTTCCGCGGCGCGCTGACGCGCACGATCAATGCCTATGCGCAATCGAGCGGGATCGCGAAGAAGGAAAAGGTCAGCTTCACCGGCGATGATGCGCGCGAAGGGCTGACTTGCGTGCTGTCGGTGAAAGTGCCGGATCCGAAATTCTCCAGCCAGACCAAGGACAAGCTGGTGTCATCCGAGGTGCGCCCGGCGGTCGAGAGCCTGGTGAATGAAAAGCTGGCCGAATGGTTCGAGGAAAACCCGCTCCATGCCAAGAGCATCGTCGGCAAGATCATCGAGGCAGCCCTTGCCCGCGAAGCCGCCCGCAAGGCGCGCGAACTGACCCGGCGCAAGACCGCGCTGGATGTGGCATCCCTGCCCGGCAAACTGGCCGATTGTCAGGAGCGTGACCCTGCGAAATCAGAACTGTTTCTGGTCGAGGGCGACTCGGCAGGCGGTTCGGCCAAGCAGGGCCGGTCGCGGCAGAATCAGGCCGTGCTGCCCCTGCGCGGCAAGATCCTGAATGTCGAACGCGCGCGCTTTGACCGGATGCTGTCGAGCCAGGAAATCGGCACGCTGATCACCGCGCTTGGCACCGGCATCGGGCGCGACGAATTCGACATCTCGAAACTGCGCTACCACAAGATCGTCATCATGACCGACGCCGATGTCGATGGCGCGCATATCCGCACGCTTTTGCTGACCTTCTTCTTCCGGCAAATGCCCGAACTGATCGAGGCCGGGCATCTCTATATCGCCGAGCCCCCGCTCTACAAAGTCGCGCGCGGCAAATCAGAGGTCTATCTGAAAGACAAGCCCGCGCTGGAAGATTACCTGATAGATCAAGGGGTTGAGGGGGCGGTCCTGCGGCTGGCCTCGGGCGAGGAAATCATCGGCGCCGATCTGGCGCGGATCGTGACGGAAGCGCGGGCCGTGCGCCGCTCGCTGCAGGCATTCCCGACGCATTACCCGCAGCATATTCTGGAACAGGCGGCCATCGCGGGCGCGCTGCGGACAGAGGCTTTGGCCGCGCATCCGCAGGAACTGGCGGATTCCGTGGCGCAGCGGCTGGACCTGATCGCCGCAGAATATGAGCGCGGCTGGCAGGGACGGCCAACACAGGACGGGGGCTTGCGCCTGTCGCGCCTGCTGCGCGGTGTGGAAGAAGTCCGCAGGCTCGATGGCGGCGTTTTGCGTTCGGGCGAGGCGCGTCGACTGGCCTCGCATACGAGCAGTCTGCAGGAAATCTATCGCCAACCCGCCAACCTGTTGCGCCGCGACCGTAAACAGCTGATTTACGGCCCGGTGGATCTGCTGAATGCCATCCTGTCTGAAGGCGAGAAGGGCCTGTCGCTGCAACGCTACAAGGGTCTTGGCGAGATGAATCCCGATCAGCTCTGGGAAACCACGCTCGACCCGGAAGCGCGCACGCTGTTGCAGGTGAAAATCGACGATCTGGCCGAGGCCGATGACATTTTCACCAAGCTGATGGGCGATGTGGTCGAGCCGCGGCGCGATTTCATCCAGCGCAATGCTTTGAGCGTTGAAAATCTGGACGCCTGACCCCTGCGCGCAGGGGCAGGCTCAGAGCCAACGCTCCCGGTCTGTGCCCGTGACCTCGGGCATTTGCCCGAAACCGTCACGATCCATCAGCGCCAACAGGCCGCGATTGATCTGCCCGACCAGTGACAGGCCCTGATAGGTCAGCGCCGAATAAAGCTGGACCGCGCTCGCCCCGGCGCGCAGTTTGGCATAGGCGTCCTCAGCACTGAAAATCCCGCCGACCCCGATCAGCGGGATATTGTCTTGCGTAAGATAGGACAGGCGGGCCAGAACGCGCGTGGACTTATCGAACAATGGCGCGCCCGAAAGCCCGCCTTTTTCACCAGAACGGGCACTTTTCAAACCTTTGCGTGTAACAGTGGTATTTGTCGCGATAATCCCGTCAAGCCGCACTGCCTGTGCCACCTGCGCGATATCGGCAAGCTCCTGCTCCGACAGATCCGGGGCAATCTTGAGGAAAACCGGGATCCTGCGCGCAAGCCCGTCGCGCGCAGCGATCACGCCCTGCAGCAGGACCGACAGGGCCTCGGCACCCTGCAGGTTGCGCAGCGATTCCGTGTTGGGCGAAGAGACATTGACCGTGGCAAAATCGAGATGTGGCCCGGAATGGCTGAGCACAGTCGCGAAATCGGCCGCACGATCACTACTGTCCTTGTTCGCCCCCAGATTCAGGCCCAGAACCATGCCTTGCGGACGTTTCGCAAGCCGTGCCGCGATGGGGCCGATCCCTTCATTGTTGAACCCGAAACGGTTGATCACCGCGTGATCTTCGGGCAGCCGGAAGAGACGCGGGCGGGGATTGCCCTCCTGCGGGCGGGGGGTGGCCGCGCCGGCCTCGACAAATCCGAACCCCGCACGGGCGAGCGCGTTCAACGCGATTGCATTCTTGTCGAAGCCTGCGGCCAGCCCGACAGGATTGGGCAGATCGAGCCCGGCCAGTTGCACCCGCAACCGCGGAGAGCTGACAGGTGCGGGCAGCGGCACCAGCCCCGTCTGCAGCGCCCGCAAAGCGAGCCCATGCGCGCGCTCGGGGTCGATCTGACGCAACAGGGCAAGCCCCGCTTGCTCAATCAGGCTCATATCAGGCCCTCGGGGAAAATATGGCCGGTCGCACCCAGCGGCAGCGCCTTGTCCCAGGCAACATCCGACAAACGCAGCGGACGGTAGAGATGCGGGAAAAGCGCCCCGCCGCGCGAGGCCTCCCATTTCAGATCAGCGCCGAGCGCGTCCGTGGCGACCGCAACCAGCACCAGATTGCTTTCCTCCGCGAAATGTTTCGCCGCTGTCTGCATCACCTGCTGCGCGGTCGAGAAATGGATATAGCCATCGGTCAGATCGACCGGCGCGCCCAGAGTTTCCCCGTCGGCCACCAGCGCATCCCACTCGGCGCGGCGAAAAATCTTGTAGATCAGCATGCCCTGCTTCTGCCCAAAGCGCGCGCCAAGGTCAATCGCTCAGAGCGGGCCGGGCAGGCGTTCTTCGCTGAGCAGCACGTTGGCATCAACCGCCCCTATGCCGGGCAGGGTCAGGATTCGACGGCGCAGGATGCGCTCGAAATCGCTCAGATCGCGCGCCACGACCCGCAACCGGTAATCATACAGCCCCAGCACATGCTGGACGGTCTGCACCTCAGGAATGGCAGAAACCGCGCGCTCGAAATCGGCCAGGCTGACACGGCCCTTTGCAGCCAGACTGACGCCCAGAAACACTGTCACGCCAAAGCCCAGCGCGGCGAGGTCCAGATCGACACGCTGCCGCGCAATTGCACCGCCCTCGCGCAGCCGTTTCAGCCGCCGCCATGTCGCAGGCTGGCTGAGCCCAAGCTTACGGCCCAGCGCGCTCGCGCTCTGCGTCGCGTCCACAGTGAGCGCGCGCAGAAGGGCGCGGTCTGTAGCGTCAATGTCGATCATGGCCGCACTGTCCTTTTGAGTATTTTTTGCAAGATGAAGCTCATAGCGGCAGACTTTCTTCCGCCTTGATGTCCGATAAATGCATCAGCGCTTCCAGATCGGCGATATGCGGCAGGGTCAGGATCCGGTCACGGTAAATTTGCTGATAATGCGCCATGTCCCGCGCGATCAGGTTCAGCCGGACATCAACACGGCCCAGAAATGTCTGGATTTCGAGCACTTCCGGCACAAGGCGGGCGCGGGCGATGAAATCGTCAAAGGCGCGCGGGTCGGTCTTGTCGAGCGTCAGGCGCAGGCTGACCTCGACCTGATAGCCCAGCGCGCGCCAATTGATCACCGCGCACTGCCCGCGCAGGATACCCGTCGCGCGCAGCCGCTCCAGCCGCCGCCAGCAGGTGGGCTCGGTGAGCCCCGCGCGTTCAGCCAGATCGGAGGTCGCGGCCTCGGGGGCTGCGATAAGTTGGCGCAGGAGGCGACGGTCGCTATCGTCGAGGCGCATGATTTTCCTGCTTTTTCTGTGTTTACGAATGATTTTATTGATATTTCGCACATTTATGGGGGAATTGAAACGAAAACCTGCATCAGATCCCTATACTGCCCGTCATGTCTACAACCAAGGAGTGCGATAGATGCGCGTCTATTATGATCGCGATTGCGATGTGAACCTGATCAAGGACAAGAAAGTGGCGATCCTGGGCTATGGCAGCCAGGGCCATGCCCATGCGCTGAACCTGCGCGATTCGGGGGCGAAGAATGTCGTGATCGCGCTGCGCGAAGGCTCGCCCAGCGCGAAGAAATGCGAAGCCGAGGGCCTGAAGGTCATGGGCATTGCCGAGGCTGCGGCCTGGTGCGATGTGATCATGTTCACCATGCCCGATGAACTGCAGGCCGAAACCTATCGGAAATATGTGCATGATAATCTGCGCGAAGGGGCGGCCATTGCCTTCGCCCATGGTCTGAACGTGCATTTTGGCCTGATCGAGCCCAAACCGGGTGTCGATGTGATCATGATGGCGCCCAAAGGTCCCGGTCACACAGTACGCGGTGAGTATGTCAAGGGTGGCGGCGTGCCGTGCCTGGTGGCGGTGCATCAGGATGCGACTGGAAAGGCCATGGAAATCGGCCTGTCCTATTGTTCGGCCATCGGCGGCGGGCGCTCAGGCATCATCGAAACGAATTTCCGTCAGGAATGCGAAACTGACCTGTTTGGCGAGCAGGCTGTGCTCTGCGGGGGGCTCGTCGAGCTGATCCGCATGGGCTTCGAGACGCTGGTGGAGGCCGGTTATGAGCCGGAAATGGCCTATTTCGAATGCCTGCATGAAGTGAAGCTGATCGTCGATCTGATCTATGAAGGCGGGATCGCCAACATGAATTACTCGATCTCGAACACGGCGGAATATGGCGAATATGTTTCTGGCCCGCGCATTCTGCCCTATGCCGAGACAAAGGCGCGCATGAAAGAAGTTCTGAGCGACATCCAGACCGGGAAATTCGTGCGTGATTTCATGCAGGAAAACGCCGTCGGTCAACCCTTCTTCAAGGCCACGCGCCGGATCAATGACGAGCATCAGATCGAGCAAGTGGGTGCGAAACTGCGCGAGATGATGCCGTGGATTTCCAAGGGCAAGATGGTCGACAAGGCACGCAACTAATCAGCCGACCGGTCATGCGTAGCGAATTTCGCTGCGCATGATCGTCCGAAGCGAGCTGTCAGGCTTCTGCAACATCCGGCATCTGCGCGACGACACGGTTCCTGCCGGTATCCTTGGCGTGATAGAGTGCGCGATCTGCAGAGTGCATCAGTTCCCGCAGATCGTCGCCATCGCGGCGCAGCACCGCCAGCCCTGCCGAAATCGTGATGGTCGGCAGATTTTGTCCCAGCACAGTGAGCTGCAGTTTGCTGATCGCCTCGCGCAGATTTTCTGCCAGATCAAGCGCCGCAGATTCGTCGTGATCAATGCAGAGCATGATGAATTCTTCGCCTCCGATCCGGCAGGGTTGCACATTCGCATCGGCCCACCGGGTCATCGCGCGACCGACTTCATGCAGGACCTGATCTCCGGCCTCATGCCCGAAACGATCATTAAAGGACTTGAAATGGTCGACATCAACCGAAATCAGTGACAAGTCCCGACCATCGCGCAGGGCAAAGCCGGTTTCCCGCTGGCCATGTTCCATGAACCAGCGCCGGTTCCACAGGCCGGTCAGCGGGTCGCGCAGAGATTTTTCATGCAGCTCCTGACGCAGGCGCACATTGGCCACGGCAAGGCTGATCTGTTCACCGCAGATAAGCGAGATGTCCCAGCGATTGCGCAACACATCGTCACGCATATGGCGCATCAGCCCGCCTTCCTCGAACCCTTCAAAGACGATATGCATCAGGCCAATGGTTTCGCCATGCGCGATGATCGGCAGACAAAAATAGGGGGTACCCGGCCGTGTGACATGGTCACAGACAAACTGAATCGGTTTTTGTCCATAGGCATAGGCACGCCCCCGTCGCAACGCCCAGCAATCGTCAGGCAGGATATGACGTGCAAAATCCGGCTGGCTGCCCCAGCTGGTCGCGAGATCGAGCATTGTGCGGGTCGGGTTATAGACATAGAGGGCACCATCGGCTTCGGGGATAAGCGTATGCATGGCTCGCTGGATTACCATGAGCAGTTCCTCGAAGGATTTGGCAGAGTAGAGCCATTCGCTGGTCAGGGCAAGAAGCTGGCGCTCGGACTGGCGCAGCGCTTCTGCATGGCGCATTTCCTCATTCTGTTCCTCAAGCGACTTGCGTTCCGTGATATCGCGCATTGTCGAGATGAAATGCGTATGCCTGCCGGTTGCGTCATAGACAGGCGAGACCTTCAGATCGACCCAATAAGCTGTCCCGGATTTGGTGTAGAGCTTGATATCCTTGCGGATTTCACGCCGCTGCGCGCAGGCCCCGCGGATCTGGCGCAAGACGTCATTTTCGGTTTCGGGGCCGCATAATGCCTTGCCGGCATCCTGGCCCAGCAAGTCGGTCGCCGCATATCCTGACTGCAATGTGAAAGCGGGATTGACCCAGAGCGTCAGATGATCCGGATCGGAGATCACGACCGCTTCCGATGAATGACGCAACACCAGATCCGAAAAAAAGCGTTCGGCTTCTGCGGTCGGGATTTCCTGTATCGTCGTTGCCGGGACGACCTTCGCACACATCCGGCATATCCTTTCGGTTCATCAAGCTCCGAGCATGATCGCACCAAGAGCTTAAGAATTTCTTGCCGACCCGAGAGGGCTGCCCGTGACAAGGCGGCGCAAAGCTACTAGCTTCTGGTGCGGACGCCGCGTGCGGTCCCGCATCGGGCATCGCGGAGATCACGCGGCAAGACATACCATTCAGGAGGATACCCATGCTTGACCAAGCTACTGATCTGAAATCGCTTTTGCGCGACTCCAGCTTGCTGGAAACCCGCGCCTTCGTGGCCGGGGAATGGGTGGAGGCCGATGATGCGGCCACATTCGAGGTCCGAAATCCTGCGCGCGGTGATGTGATCGCACGGGTTGCCGATGTCACTCGGGCCGAAGCAGCGCGCGCCATACAGGCCGCCGAGAACGCGCGGCACGCATGGGCCAAGCGTACGGCCAAGGAACGCGCGGGCGTGTTGCGGCGCTGGTTCGATCTGATGATGGAGAATCAGGAGGATCTCGCAGTGATCCTGACCGCCGAAATGGGCAAGCCGCTGGCGGAGGCACGCGGTGAAATCGCATATGGTGCCGCTTTTGTCGAGTGGTTCTCGGAGGAGGCGCGGCGCGTCTATGGCGAGATCATCCCCGGCCACCAGCCCGACAAGCGCATCTCGGTGCTGCGCCAGCCGATCGGGGTTGCGGCCTCGATCACGCCGTGGAATTTCCCCAATGCGATGATCGCGCGCAAGGTCGCCCCGGCGCTGGCCGTGGGCTGTGGCTTTGTGGCGCGGCCCGCCGCAGAAACGCCGCTGTCGGCACTGTCCATGGCGGTGCTGGCGGAACGTGCCGGTGTGCCGAAGGGGCTTTTGTCGGTGCTGCCCTCAAGCCGTGCCTCGGATATCGGCAAAGAGTTCTGCGAGAACCCGATTGTTCGAAAACTGACATTTACCGGCAGTACGGAAGTGGGCCGGATCCTGTTGCGCCAGGCCGCGGATCAGGTGATGAAATGTTCAATGGAGCTGGGGGGTAACGCACCGTTTATCGTGTTTGACGATGCGGATCTGGACGCGGCGGTTGCTGGCGCGATGATGTCGAAATATCGCAACAATGGTCAGACCTGCGTCTGCGCCAACCGGATCTATGTGCAGGCCGGGGTGTATGATGCCTTTGCCGAAAAACTGAAAGCTGCTGTTGAAAAGATGCAGGTCGGCGACGGGCTGGCCGATGGCACGGATCTGGGGCCGCTGATCAATCGCGAAGCGGTCGACAAGGTCGAGGATCACATCGCCGATGCGCTGGCCAAGGGCGGCGCTGTGCTGACCGGCGGGCGCAAACATGGCAATGGCGGAAATTTCTTCGAGCCAACCATCGTCACCGGCGTCACGCAGGAGATGAAAGTCGCGACCGAGGAAACCTTTGGCCCGCTCGCGCCGCTGTTTCGCTTCGAGAGCGAGGATGAGGTTGTCGCCATGGCCAATGACACGATTTTCGGGCTGGCGGCCTATTTCTATGCCCGCGATGTGGGTCGGATCACCCGCGTGCAGGAGGCGCTGGAATACGGGATCGTGGGCGTCAATACCGGGATCATCTCGACCGAGGTCGCGCCTTTCGGGGGGATCAAGCAATCGGGGCTCGGGCGCGAGGGATCACTGCACGGGATCGAGGACTATCTGGAGATGAAATATGTCTGCCTGAGCGTCTGAGCACGACGGAGCAGCGCCACAAGCGCGCTTGCCGCGCAGGCGCTGCGACCGGGCCGCAGGGGGCTCAATGCCCCCAAGGCCCGGCCCCGGTCACGGATCAGCGCGGTGGCAGAAGCCCGGACAGCGCCGCGCGCAACGGCGCATCCGCCTCAAGTTCCAGACGCACTGGCAGCGCCAGCACTTTAGCGCGGAATTTCGGCGGCAGGCGCACCGCATCCTTCTCGGTTGTCACCAGTTGCGCACCCAGTGCCTTGGCCTCAAGCGCCAGCCTTGCCATCAGCGCTTCGGTCAGCGGCTGGTGATCGCTCAGCGCCTCGGCGCGCAGCACCTGCGCGCCTTCGCTGCGCAGGGTGGCAAAGAATTTCTCGGGCCGCCCGATCCCGGCAAAGGCCAGCACCCACAGCCCCTGCCAGGACATTCCCATCTGCAAGGGCCTGAGCGCCCCGCGTAGCACAGGCAGGCCCAGCCTGTCGCCAGCGAACCGCGCCTGCATTTCGGGCGGGCCGATGCTGATGACCATATCTGCCCGGGCCAGTCCCGTCGCGACCGGCTCGCGCAGCGGACCCGCAGGCAGCACGCGGCCATTGCCGAAGCCAATTGCCGCATCGACCACGACCAGCGACAGATCCTTGGCCAGCGCCGGGTTCTGGAACCCGTCATCCATCACCAGCACTTCCGCGCCCGCCTCAACGGCCGCACGCGCCCCCAGCGCACGGTCGCGCGCCACCCAGACCGGCGCGAAAGCCGCGATCAGCAGCGGCTCATCGCCCACATCCGCCGCCACATGCGTCCGTTCCTGCACCTGCACCGGTCCGATCAGCCGCCCGCCATAGCCGCGCGAGATCACATGCGGCTGCACCCCCATCGCCTGCAGCATCTGCACCAGCGCGATGACCGTCGGGGTTTTGCCCGTCCCGCCGATATTGAGATTGCCGACGCAGATCACCGGCACCGGTGCCCGCCACGCGGGCACAAGGCCCACGCGGCGGGCCGTGAGGCGCGCATAGATCGCCGCCAGTGGCGCCAGCAGGCGCGCAGCCAGCGCCGGGCGGTCGGCAGGGGTGAACCAGAAGCGCGGCGGGCGCATCAGCAGGCCCTGTCGCGCAGCGCGGCGCGTTCGAGCGCCGAGAGCACGGCCTCGGTCGCTTCATGCCCGTTCGAGATCACCTGCCAGCCGCGATGCGCCTGATCCGATGCCTGTTCCGGGCGTATTGCCGTGCAGATCGCCGATCCCAGCGCCTCGGCGCTCTGGATCATCCGCGTCGCCCGCGCGGCGCGCAACAGATCGAACGCATCCGGATGTCGGCCGAAGAACCGGCCATGCACGATGGCGCAGCCCAGCGCGGCGGGCTCCAGCGGGGTCGTCATCGCGCCATCGCCGGTCAGCGATCCGCCGAGATAACAGCTCACGGCCAGGCGATACCACAACCCGCGCTCGCCTTCGGTATCGGCGATATAGACCTGGGTCTCAGGGGTGACCAGATCATCAACCGAGCGCAAGGCCGTGTTGAACTGCGCGCCGAAACTTGCTTTCAGCGCCTCGCCACGATGCGGGTCGGACGGGTGCAGGATCAGCGCCAGACGATGGCTTTCGCGCAGGGCCTCGCGATGGGCGGCCATGACCATGGTCTCTTCGCGTTCGGGCAGGCTGACGGCCAGCCAGACCGGACGCAGGCGGAACGCTTCGGCCAGCGCGTCGCGCTCGGCCTCATTGCAGCCCAGTGCCGCAGGCATGGCCGAGACCTTGCCGCAGATGCTGAGCGCCTCGGGGGCAAGCCCCCGGTCCAGCCACGCGGCGCGCGCTTCCGCGCTTTGCAGGAACACATGGTCAAGCTGCGCCAGCACATGCCGCGAAAATCCCGGCAGGTGCCGCCAGGCGCTGTCAAAGCCGGGCGCATCGGCCTCGATCGCCAGAACCGGCACCTGCCTGCGCCCCAGCGCCGTGATCATGCCCGCAGGCAATCGGCGCGCCGCCAGCAGCACCGCCGCAGGCAGATGCCCGCTGGCCTCCATCGCATGCACCAGAGCCGCCGCATCGCGCGCGACCGGCAGGATCACGCGCCCTGGCAGGTCGGGCAGCTCGGGCAGGGCAGCTTCCGGCAGGGTGAGCAGCACACAGAGACCGGTCTCGCGCTGCAGCGCAGCTTCGGACAGGGCCCCGAGGCTCTGGGCTTGCCGCGTATCATCGCTATGCATCCACAGATAGGGGCGCGGCAGCCGCGCCAGTGCAGGGGGAAGCGTGCCGCGACGGCTGCGCGACACGCGATAGAGCGGTCCGGCAAGGCTGCGCGCCATCACTGCTCCTTGCATCCCTGCGCCTCTGCGCAGGCGCTGTCCCTCACCCCTGTCAGATGCATCCCACATCCCTGTCCTGCTGGGGGCCTGATGCTGTGATACGCCGGAAACCCGCGTAAGGGAAGCGCCCCCCGTTAGCCGGTCCTGCGTGCCAGCAGATCCGCATGTAACGCCGGATTGGCCGCAATCACCCCGTCAGAGGCCGGGTGCGGCGTGGCGAAGTGCAGCGAGCGGCCCTGCCCGGTGGTGACAATCCCCCCGGCCTCGGCGATCAGCAGCGCGCCTGCGGCGATATCCCAATGCCAGGTCGGGCGCAGTGTCAGCATGGCATCGAACGCGCCTTCGGCCACCAGCGCCATGCGCCAGGCCAGCGAGGGGCGGAAATGGCGCTCGACCTGCGGCACGCCACCGGGCCAGTGATCGGGCTGCAACTGAGGCCGGGCTGCCAGCACCTGCGCGCCCAGCACGCCCGCGCGGGCGCTGACCTGCACGGCGCGGTCATTGAGATGCGTGCCATGACCCAGCGCCGCCGTGTAGCACAGATCGAGCATCGGCAGATAGACAACCGCAGCCAGCGGCACCCCGTTCTCGACCACGGCCAGCGCATGGGAAAAACCCTTCTGGCGGTCGATAAAGGCGCGGGTGCCGTCAATCGGGTCGATGATGAACATGCGCTCATGGGTCAGCCGCGCGGGGTCTTGCGCGGATTCCTCGGACAGCCAGCCATAGCCGGGCCGCGCGGCCATCAGCACCTCGCGCAGCATGGTGTCGATTTCCAGATCCGCCTCGGTCACAGGTCCCTGCCCTGCGCCCTTGTCCCAGATGCGCGGCGCGGCACCGAAATGGCGCTTTGCAATGTCGCCTGCGGCGCGCGCGGCCTTGGTCAGAAGCGCCAGATCCTCACGCCCCGGCAAGGGTCATCCCTTCGACCAGCAGCGAGGGCACGACGCTGGAGCGATGGTCCTGCGCGTCATTGGCCGGGATGATCCGGCCCAGCATCTCGCGCAGATTGCCCGCGATGGTGCATTCATTGACCGGATAAGCGATCTGCCCGTTCTCGACCCAGAAGCCCGAGGCCCCGCGCGAATAATCGCCCGTGGTGGGGTTGATGGTCGAGCCGATCAGCGATGTCACCAGAAGCCCGGTGCCCATCTCGGCCAGCAGCGCGGCCTGTGACTTCGGCCCCTGCGTCAGGATCAGGTTCGAGCTTGACGGCGAGGGCGGTCCCGACGTACCGCGCACGGCATTCGCCGTGCTTTCCAGCCCCAGCTTGCGCGCGGTGGCCAGATCCAGCACCCAGCTTTGCAGCACGCCATCCGCCACCAGATCCTTGGCGCGGCTTTGCAGCCCTTCGGCATCAAACGGACGCGAGCCCGAGCGGCGCAGGCGCAGCGGGTCTTCGCGCAGGCTGATCCCCTGCGGCAGAACGCCCTCGCCCATCGCGTCGCGCAGCCAGCTGGACCCGCGCGCAATCGCACTGCCATTGATCGCGCTGACCAGATGGCCGATCAGGCTGGAGGCAATGCGCTCGTCATAAAGCACCGGATAAGCACCGGTTTTCGGGCGGCGCGCGCCATGGCGGGCGACGGCGCGTTCACCGGCCAGCGTGCCGATTTCCTCGGGGTCGGGCAGGTCGGACTGATAGATACGCGCTTCGGCACACCAGTCGCGCTCCATCCCCGTCCCTTCGCCCGAAATCGCAACGCAGGAGGTATGGCGCGAGCTGCGCCCGTAACCGCCCTGAAACCCGTTGGTCGCCGCGAGCCAGATCGCCTGCGACCCATAGGCGGCCGAAGCCGATTGCACCTGTGTCACCCCGCGCACAGATTCGGCCGCGGCCTCGGCGCGGCAGGCATCTTCCTGCAGGGTTTCAGCCGCAGGTTCGGGGGCCGGGTCGAACAGGTCAAGCCCCTCGGCAGAGCGCAGCATCGCCAGCTGATGCGATTCGGCCAGGCCTGCATAAGGGTCTTCGGGCGCTTCGCGGGCCATGGCGACAGCGCGCGCAGCCATGGCTTCCAGCGTTTCAGGCCGCGTATCCGAGGAAGAAATACACGCCTGCCGCTGGCCCACGAAAACGCGCAGCCCGATATCAAGCCCTTCAGAGCGCTCGGCATGTTCCAGCCCGCCCTTGCGCACATCGATCGAGATCGAGCGCCCCTCGATGGCGATGGCATCCGCCGCATCGGCCCCGGCCGCTTTGGCCGCTTTCAGAAGCGCGTTGGAGACGGATTTCAGCGGCGTTGTCAGGTGATCGTCGAACATGGGTGCAGGCTCCGGGCGAATGATAGACATTGATCTAGTGGCTTGAGCGGTGAAATGAAATGCCGGATGCGGGATTTTGGCCAGCCGGCCCGAAAGCCACGTAGCGCAATGCGCAGCTTCCGGGTCGCGCGCGGGGCGCAGAATCCTGCATCACGCAAGGGCCACACCCCGGAGCCCGCCATGCCTGCTGAAACTTTCGCCCTGATCCTGTTCCTGCTGCCGCTGGCCTGGTCGCCAGGGCCGGGGAATGTGTTTTTCGCCACCATTGGCGCGCGCGACGGGCTGGCGGCCAGCTGGCCGGCCTCACTGGGCTATCATCTGGCGACATGGGTGGTGACACTGTCGCTGGGCCTGGGCTTTGGTCAGCTGGCAGGCAGCGCAGAGCAGATGGCCCACGGGATGGCGCTGGCAGGCGGGGCCTATGTGCTGTGGTTGGCGTCGCGGTTCTGGAGGGCATCCCCGATATCCGCAGCGGCCCCGGACGCCGCCCCGACGCGCCGCGCGAGCGTCATGGACGGGGCGGTTCTGCTGGTGCTGAACCCCAAAGCCTATGCGATCATCGCGGCCATGTTCGCGCAGTTTCTGGCAGCGGACCCGAATCCCGCGCGCCTGCTCTGGGTGACGACCCTGTTCACGCTCAACAATCTGGTGGCCTTCACGGTCTGGACATGGGCCGGGGCGATGGTGCTGGGGCTGTGGCAGAACCGGATCAGCGCGACGCTGCTCAATCGCGGCGCGGCGCTGATGCTGGCCGGGGTCGCGCTCTGGATGATGCTGCGCTGAAAAGCGAAGGCCCCGAGCGGTTGCGCGGGGCCTGCCAGTGCTTATCCGTTCGAGGCCGCGACCCGCAAGCCGCGCCGCCCCGAGCCACCGCCACCGGAATGCGTGTCCATGAATTCCATGACCAGCGGGCGGATATTGTTGCGCCAGGACTTGCCTGCGAAAATGCCGTAATGGCCTGCGCCGGGTTCCAGATGGCTGGCTTTCTGCTCATCCGAAAGCCCGGTCAGCAAATCCAGCGCGGCCAGACACTGGCCCGGTGCGCTGATATCGTCTTTCTCGCCCTCGACGATCTTCACGGCAACATTGGTGATCTTGGAACAATCAATCTTGTGGCCATTCACCTCAAAGACATTGCGCGCGATTTCGCGATTCTTGAAGACACGCTCGACCGTGGACAGGTAGAATTCGGCCGTCATGTCCATGACCGACAGGTATTCGTCATAGAAGCGGTTATGCTTGTCGCGCTCCCCGGCCTCGCCGCGCGCTTCGGCAGAAATCTTGTCCACGAAAGCCTGCGCATGGCGTTCCAGATTCATCGAGATGAATCCGCCAAGCTGCAACAGGCCCGGATAGACCAGCCGCCCGACGCCCTTGTATTTGAAACCAACGCGCTGGATCGCCAGATGTTCCAGCTGGCCCATGGTCACGCTGCGCCCGAAATCGGTGACTTCGGTGGGTGCTGCATCCGGGTCGACCGGCCCGCCGATCAGGGTCAGGGTGCGCGGCTGTGCCTCGGGGTCCAGTTCAGCCAGATAGGCCGTGGCGGCAAGCGCCAGCGGCACCGGCTGGCACACCGCGATGACGTGGGTATCGGGGCCCAGATAACGCATGAAATCCGTCAGATAGAGCGTGTAATCCTCGATATCGAACTTGCCTTCGGACACTGCGATATCGCGCGCATTATGCCAGTCTGTCACCCAGACTTCGCAATCGGGCAGCAGGCTGGCCACGGTCGAGCGCAGCAGCGTCGAATAATGGCCCGACATGGGCGCGCATAGCAGCACGCGCCGGGCTTTCTCGGGGCGCCCATGCACCTTGAAGCGCATCAGATCGCCGAAAGGGCGCGCGACCTCGATCACCTCTTCGACGATATGGTCGCGCCCGTCCTCGGCCACGACCGAAGTGATGCCCCAGTCGGGCTTGATCACCATACGGGCAAAACTGCGTTCGGTGACGCGCCCCCAGGCCGACATCACCTTGAACATGGGGTTCGGGGCCATGCCCCAGACCGGGTAGGAGGCGAAAGCGCGGGCCGAGGCCCCCATCCATTCATTCGTGTTGCGAATCGACTCCATCAGGTCGTAGGTCGCCATTCCCTTCATGTCAGTCCCCATATTGCGCGACGTAATCTTTCAGGATTCGACGCTTTTATTCGTATCTGCGCACCGTTAAGATCGTAGGAAGAGATCTTTGCTGCACATGCGAAGAATACGGGGGAATTCTTGATATGACAACTTCGGAATATGATAGTGACCAAAAAGTCGAACGCATGAAGGCAAATATGGCACGCGTCGAGGAGTTGACACACCGCCTCAGCGAAGCGCTTGCCCATCGCGAGACCCCGCGCACCAGCCTGCAAGCGCCTGATTCGGAACTTTTCCTGCATGCGGTCACCGCCTATTGGACGGAAATGGCCAAGAACCCCTCGAAAGCGCTCGAGCAGCAGCTGGATTACTGGGGCAAGGCGCTCAAGCACAATATCGAGGCCCAGCAGGTGCTGCGCAGTGGCAAGATCGCGGCCCCGGAGGATCACACTGCGGATGATCGCCGCTTCGCCAATCCGCTGTGGAAGACGCATCCCTATTTCAATTACGTCAAGCAGCAATACATGCTCGCCACCGAAGCGATGACCAATGCGGTGCAATCGCTGGATTCGATCGATGATCGCGAGAAACGGCGTCTGGGCTATTTCACGCAGCAGGTCGTGGACATGATGGCACCGACGAATTTTCTGGCCACCAATCCCGACGCACTGATGAAAGCGGTTGAGACAGAGGGTGAAAGCCTTGTGCGCGGTCTGGAAAACCTGGTGCGCGACATCGAGGCCAACAAGGGCGATCTGCTGGTCACGCTCGCGGACAGGGATGCGTTCAAGGTCGGCGAGAACCTGGCCACGACACCCGGCAAGGTGGTGTATCGCTGCCGCATGTTCGAACTGATCCAGTACACGCCCACAACCGAAAAGGTGCGGCGCACGCCGCTGATCATCTTCCCGCCCTGGATCAACAAATTCTATGTGATGGACCTGAAGCCCCAGAACAGTCTGATCAAGTGGATCGTCGATCAGGGCTATACGCTGTTTGTGGTGTCCTGGGTGAACCCGGATGCCAGCTATGCCGATGTCGGCATGGATACCTATGTCGAAGAGGGCTATCTGGAAGCGATCCGCGTCGCGCGCGAGATCACATCCGAGAAACAGGTCAATGTGATCGGGTATTGCATCGCGGGCACCACATTGTCGCTGACGCTCGCGCTGATGAACAAGCGCAAGGATCGCTCCGTGCGCTCGGCCACATTCTTCACCACGCTCACGGATTTCTCGGATCAGGGCGAAGTGGGCGTCTTTCTGGAGGATGATTTCGTCGACGGGATCGAGGCGGAATGCACCGAGAAAGGCTATCTCGACAGTTTCTTCATGTCGCGGACATTTTCTTTCCTGCGCTCGAATGACCTGATCTACGGGCCTGCGATCCGCGCCTATATGATGGGCGAGGCCCCGCCGGCCTTTGACCTGCTCTACTGGAATGGCGATGGCACGAACCTGCCCGGCCCGATGTGCGTGGAGTATCTGCGCGGGCTGTGCCAGCAGGACCGTTTCGCCAGCGACAGTTTCCGCATCTGCGGCGAGGATGTGTCGATCGGGGATGTGAAACACCCGGTCTGCGCGATTGCCTGCGAGACCGACCATATCGCGGCCTGGCGGTCGAGTTTCCGGGGCATCTCGAAGATGGGGGGCAAGGACAAGACCTTCATCCTGTCGCAATCGGGCCATATCGCCGGGATCATCAACCCGCCAAGCAAGAAGAAATACGGCCATTACGCCGGACCTGCGCCCGAGGGCACGCCCGAGGAGTGGCAGGCGGCTGCGGAATTCCATGACGGGTCATGGTGGCCGCGCTGGGAAGAGTGGCTGCAGAAGAAGTCAGGGGCGCTGGTTCCGGCCCGAATTCCCGGTGATTCGGACTATCCCGCCCTGGCGGATGCGCCGGGCACCTATGTCGTGAGTTCGAAAAACGACGCCATGTCATAGGGTTGTGTCAGGTCCGGAGAGAATTTTTCTGCAGTGCAGAAAAAACTCTTGATTTGCTGCACTGCAGCATTCATATTCTGTCTCACAAGCAGGGAAGATGCCGCTGACCTGCCGCAGACATGGACCAAGGAGATATCCCATGACCAAGACCGTTGACTACACCAAGATGATGAAAGACATGATGGGCGCATTCCCGATGGACACGTCGCCGATGCAGGACGCGTTCAAGTCGCAAGCCGCACTGGCCGAGAAAATGAGCAAAGTCGCTCTGGAAGCTGCCGAGAAGTCGACCGAGGTTTCGACCAAATGGACCAAGTCGACCCTGGCGAAAGTCGGCGAGATTTCGACCGTCAAGGAAGACCCGGCTGATTATTCCAAAGCCATGACCGATTTCGCGTCGTCTTCGGCTGAAATGGCTGCCGAGCATGTCGCTGCTTTCGCTGAAATCGCGAAAAAAGTCCAGATGGACACCGTCGAGCTGATGATGGCTGCTGGCAAGGACATGCAGGAAGAAACGGCTGCTGCCGTCAAGAAAGCCACCGACACGGCAACGAAAGCTGCCAAGACGGCTGCTCCCACGAAGTAAGCTGCAAGGCTTCGGCCCGGGCATCTGATCCTCCCTGAAGATGCCTGACCAGAGGGCGAGCGCATGACGCTCGCCCTTTCCTTTTGCGCAAAGCCCGTCTAGTCTTGCTGCAATGCAATATTGATCGGTCTGAGGGGGAACCATGTCCGACACTGCAAAGCCGCTCCTGATCAAGCGATATGCCAGCCGCCGCCTGTATAATACCGAGACCAGCGATTATGTGACGCTGGAAGATATCGCAGGCTTCATCCGCGACGGGCGCGAGGTGCAGATCGTCGATCTGAAATCCGGCGACGACCTGACACGGCAATATCTGTTGCAGATCATCGCCGAGCATGAAAGCCGCGGCGAGAATGTGCTGCCGATCGAAGTGCTGACCGATCTGGTGCGCAGCTACACGACCCAGGCCCAAAGCGTCGTGCCGGAATTCCTGGCCATGTCCTTTGAGATGCTGCGCGAAGGACAATCGAAGATCATGGAAAACATGAACAAGGCCAATCCCATGGCCGCGATGCCGGGATTTGAGGAAATGCAGCGCCAGCAACAGGCGTTCATGAAGACAATGATGGCAGGCTGGCCCGGTGTGCCGAAAAACGAAGCGTCGCCCGAAGACAAGGATGATCTCGACGAGATCAAGAAGCAGCTCGCAGAGTTGCAGAAGAAACTGTCCGGCATGAACTGATCCCGTAAGGTGCGTGCTTGCACGCACCCTACCACAAGCCGTTCACATCCCCAGCCGGTCGCGCAGCGCATACCATGTCATTGCCAGCGCAAGCAGCGGGCTGCGCAAGGCCCGTCCTCCGGGGAAACTGGGAAGCTTCGCCCGCGCCATCACATCGAAACGCTCGGACTGCCCCGCGACCGTCTCGGCCATGATCTGCCCTGCCAGTGTCGCCAGCGCGACCCCATGCCCGGAATAGCCCGAGGCCGAAAGCACATTCGGTCCCAGTCGCGCGAAACAGGGCAGCCGCGTCATGGTGATGGCAAGCGTTCCCCCCCAGGCATAGGCAATCCTGGTATTGTTGAGCTGCGGGAACACTTCCAGCATCGGCTTGCGGACGGTCCGGACGATATCCGGAAAGCGGTAGCCATAGCTTTCCCCACCGCCGAATAACAGGCGACCATCCTCGGAAAGCCGGAAGTAATTGATCACGAACTTGCTATCCGCAACCCCCACATCGCGCGACAACACTGTCCCTCGGGGCAGCGGGTCTGTCGCGATGATGAAATTATTGATCGGCATGACCTTGGCCGCCACTTGCGGCACCAACCCGCCCAGATAGCCATTCGCCGCGACCAGCACATGCGCCGCCTCGACATGGCCATGCTGCGTCTGCACCTTCACTTTCGGGCCGTGCTGGATATCCACCACCAGCGCGTTCTCGAAGATTTTCGCCCCTGCTCCCAGCGCCGCGCGCGCCAGACCCAGGCAATAGCGCAGCGGGTGCAGATGCCCGGCCCCGTGATCCAGAATGCCGCCCTGATAGGCCTTGCTGCGCACAATGGCCTGCACAGCATCGCGGTCAAGCGTCTCGATTTCCGTATAGCCATAGTCCCGCGCCAGGGTCTCGGCAGTGGCATGGGTATGGGCCACCTCGCGCGCCTGCCAGTCTGCATGCAGCACCCCGGGCCTCCAGGCCACATCCATCCCGAAACGCGCCACCAGCGACCCGACCAGATCGCGCGCCTGCAAGCCGATCTCCCACAGCTTGCGGGCATCCTCGCGTCCCATCATGCGCTCGATGGCGTCCTGTTCGATCCGTTGGCCCGGCCCCACCTGCCCGCCATTGCGCCCCGAGGCGCCAAAGCCCACGCGATGCGCCTCCAGCAGCGCCACGGAGTAGCCGCGCTCGGCCAGATGCAGCGCCGCCGACAGCCCCGTATAGCCCGCACCGATAATGCAGACATCCGCTGTGACCTGACCGCGCAAGCCAGGCTGCGGGGGCAACAGATCCGCGGTTGCTGCGTAATAGCTCGGCGGGTATTCCCCCGCGCGGTCATTGGCGAAAAGCAGGTTCATACGTTCAACAGCAGATGCTCGCGCTCCCAGGGGCTGATGACCTGCAGAAACTCGTTATATTCATTACGCTTCACAGCCGCGTAGATGCGGCAGAATTCCGGGTCGAGGATTTCGTGCAACTGCCCGGCACCTTCAAACATATCCAGCGCCGCGCCAAGCGTCATCGGCAGGTCATTGTCATCCATATAGGCATTGGTGCGGCATTCCTCGCGCGGCCCGATCCCTTCCTTCAGCCCCAGATAGCCGCAAGCCAGCGAGGCGGCGATGCCCAGATAAGGGTTGCAATCCATCCCTGCCAGCCGGTTTTCCACCCGACGCGAGGCCGGTGAGGAAATCGGCACCCGCAGACCCGTCGTGCGGTTGTCATAGCCCCATTCCAGATTGATGGGGGCTGCGAAATCCGGGACATAGCGGCGATAACTGTTCACATAAGGCGCGATCAACGCGACCGCACGCGGCAGATGCCGCTGCAAACCGCCAATGAAATGCATGAACGCATCGGTACTCTCGCCCGCCTCGGTCGAAAATATGTTCTTGCCCGTGCCTGTGTCGATCACCGAATGATGCATATGCATGGCGCTGCCCGGCTCGCCCTCGATCGGCTTGGCCATGAAAGTCGCGAACATGTCATGGCGCAAGGCCGCCTCGCGGATCATGCGTTTGAAATAGAATACCTGATCGGCCAGGTTCAGCGGGTCACCATGCGCAAGGTTGATTTCCACCTGCCCGGCCCCGCCTTCCTGCAGGATGCCGTCAATTTCCAGCCCCATGGCTTCGGCAAAATCATAGATATCGTCGATCACCTTGCCATATTCATCAACCGCCGACATCGAATAGGCCTGCCGCGCAGCAGCCCGGCGCCCGGTGCGGCCCATCGGTGGGATGATCGGGTTGTTGGGATCGAGATTGCGCGCAACGAAAAAGAACTCCATCTCGGGGGCGATCACGGGCTGCCAGCCCTCGGCGCGATAGAGATCCAGCACATGCCGGAGCACATTGCGCGGCGCGGTGCTGATGGGGCGGCCCTCGCTGTCCTCTGCGTCATGGATGATCTGCAGCGTCCAGTCAGCGGTCCAGGGGGCCGCGGTCGCGGTCGAGAAATCGGGGCGCATGATCATATCGGGTTCCAGATCGGCCCCGTCACGGAATTCGGCCCACCCACCTGTGATCGTCTGCAGAAAGATCGAATTCGGCAGATAGTATTTCGTATCCGCGCCGAACTTGAACGCAGGCATGGCCTTGCCGCGCGCGACCCCGGCCATATCGGCGATGATGCACTCGATCTCATCCAGCCTGCGGCCTGACAGGAATTCCTGCGCAGCTTGCGGGATCTGGTCGCGCCAGTTGGTCATGGGGCCTCCGAAGACGTGGTTTGACGCGCATGGGTCTTGAAATGCTGCGCGATCTGTGTGGCGATCCGGCCCGCGTGTCGCGCCCCGCCCTGCCGTTCCTGCGCCGCCTGCAAGAGCGTGTCCGGCACCACGCCGCGCCCGCGCGTGTCGATCAGCCCCTGAATGAAATCATCCTCGAATTCGGGATGGGGCTGCACGGAATAGCCAAGGCGGCCATAGCCCAGCGCGGCATAGGCGCAAAAGGCGTTGCTGGCCAGCACCTGCGCGCCCTCGGGCGGGGTGATGACCTGATCCTGATGCCAGGCATTCAGGGTCAGAGTCTCGCCACCGAAATCATACTCCTGCGCGCCCACGGCCCAGCCGCCCTCGAATTTCTCGACCCGGCCGCCCAGTGCCTGCGCCATGAGCTGATGGCCGAAACAGATGCCCACGACCGGCACTTGCGCCTTGAGCGCGTCACGCGTGAATTGCGCGAGTGGCGCGATGAAAGGATGATCCTCATACACCCCGTGGCGCGATCCGGTGATCAGCCAGCCATCGGCGTCATGGACGGAAGCCGGAAACTGCATCGCCTCGACATGCCATGTGGCGAAAGCAAAGCCGTGTCCTGCAAGCAGGCGCTCGAACATGGCGGGGTATTCACCCAGAGTTTCGCGCAAATCTTCGGGCGATTGGCCGGTTTGCAGGATGCCGATTTTCATGTCTTCGCTCGTTTCATTTGGATGCGGCGCAAGGCTCAGACTGTGTCCAGATAGAGATCGCGCACCGCCTGATCGGATAGCTGAGCCACACCGGTCATTTCCTGACGTTTTGTGCGGATCAGGTTGTCGATCAACATCGGATCAAACAGCCGCAACATCAAGGGCTCGTTTTCAAACGCTGTCACTGCCCCGGCCCATGTGGCCGGGATCTGCGGCAGGTCCTGCGCATAGGCGTCGCCGGTGACCGGCGCGGGCGGAGCGATCTGCTCTTCCAGCCCGACCAGCGCTGCGCCCAGCGTGGCGGCCATCAGCAGATAAGGGTTCACATCGCCGCCCGCGACACGCTGCTCGAAACGGCGCGCTTTTCCCGGCCCGAGCGGCACCCGGACCGCGGCCGTGCGGTTCTCATAGGCCCAGGCGATCCCCGTGGGCGCATGGGCATGGGGCACCAGCCGGTCAAAGCTGTTGGCATGGGGCGCGAAAATCAGGGTCGAGGCGGGCATGAGATGCAGCACCCCGCCGATGGCATGGTGCAGCGCCTGCGTCCCCTCTGGCCCGCCATTGTCGAAAATGTTGCGCCCGTGGCGGTCGAGGATCGAGACATGCAGATGCAGCCCGTTGCCCGAGGTCGCCGGATAGGGTTTGGCCATGAAGCTTGCCGCCATCCCATGCGCGCGCGCGAGCCTGCGGATCAGGATCTTGAACAGCCATGTGTCATCCGCCATTCTCAACGGGTCATCGCTGTGGTTCAGGTTGATCTCGAACTGGCCCGGTCCGGCCTCGGATGTGGCAGTGTCGGCGTCGATCCCCATCGCCTCGCACCCTTCATAGAGCGCATCGAAAAAGGCGTTATATTCATCGAGCATCCGCATCGAGAGTGTCGCCGCCCCGGTCGCGCGCCGCCCCGAGACCGGGCTGCGCGGGGGCTGGAAATCGCCCTCGCTATCGTCGATCAGGTAGAATTCCAGCTCGGTCGCGGTCACAGCGCGCCAGCCTTTCGCGTCCAGCTGCGTCTTGATCCGGGCGAGTGCATGGCGCGGGTCGCCCTCGAAGGGGCGGCCATCGGCGTGATACATCCACATTGGCAGAAGCCCGGCATCTGACCCGATCCAGGGCATGGGCAAGAGCCCGCGCTCGGTCGGGCGCAGGAAGCCATCGGCGTCACCCGTCTCGAACACGAGCGGGCTGCCTTCGATATCATTGCCCCAGATATCGAGATTGAGCGCTGAAAGCGGCATCTTGGCCGCGCCTTGCATCAGCTTGTCATATTGTGCCGCAGGCACGCGCTTGGCCCGCGCCTGACCATTCAGATCAGCCACGGCCACGCGGATATTGCGCAACAGCGCAGGGTCAGGTGTCATGGATCACCGCAGATATCTCGGACGGAAGGTCAGGCGCTGGCGCGCCGCCTTGGGCAGATGCCGGTTCAGCCGCCGGTTGGCAATACCGAAAAGGCCGATGATCGCGAGGGTGAGCAGGATGAAATAGGCGGCCACGATCGGATAGCCGACAAAGGGGTTGAAGGTCTGATCGACGAAATAACGCGCGTAATAGAACGCCTCGCCCGATTGCTGGCGCGCGGGGAAGGCTGAGAGAAACACCAGCGTGGTGGAATGGGTGAGAAAAATCGCCTCATTGGTGTAGCTGGGCCAGGCGAGGCGCAGCATGGACGGAAACACCACGCGGCGGAATTTGGTGAAGCCCGACAGGCCGTAAGCGTCCGCCGCTTCGAGATCGCCCTTGGGGATCGAACGCAGCGCGCCCACGAAAAGCTCTGCCGAATAGGCGGTGGTGTTGAGGACCAGAACGAACAACCCGCCGACCTGTGCTGTGGTGAGCGCAGAGGTGTTGACCGTGAGGGTGGTGAAGCCGAGCGGAACCTCGATGCCGGTGCGGGGCAGAAGCACAAAGGCCGAGTAGAAGAAAAAGAACTGGATGAAGAGCGGCGAGCCGCGAAAGACGAAGATGAAGGTGCTGGCCGGGCGTGACAGCCATGGGTTTTCGCTGAATTTCGCGACGGCCACGGCGACGGCCAGAAAGAAGCCGATGAAGATGGCGAGCGCCGCGAAATAGAGGGTCCAGATCAAGCCGCTGCCGATCAGGAAGACCTGGTCGCAAAACGTGATATCGAGATTGCGCGGCAAGAGCCGTTCGCCATAGTCGCGCCCGAGCGCGCGCAGGATATAGGCGTTGAAGCTCTCGGCGCAGGTTCTCATCAGACGTCCCCTGCAGTGTTGGGACAGTGTGGGGGGCGCTGCCCCCCCGGCTGCGCCGCCCCCCGGAGTATTTTTGGCAAGATGAAACAGATCATGCGGCCGCTGCCTTTCGCATGCGTTCGCCTGCGGCGGTGGCTTGTCCGCGAGAGAGGCGGGCATTCAGGCGCGCGAAGCTGCGTTCGGAGATCCATGTCAGAAACAGGTAGAAACACAGCAGAACAAGGAAATACCACACGCGCCAGTCAGGGTGGGGATAGGTGTAGAGCGAGGTTTTCTGGCCGCCGAGTTCGCGCGCCCAGTAGACTGCATCCTGCAGCCCGAGAAGGAACAGGAGCGGCGTGGCCTTGATCAGAATCTGCCAGATATTTGACAGACCCGGCAGCGCATAGACCCACATCTGCGGCATGATGATACGCCGGAAGGTCTGGGCCGGGGTCATGCCGTAGGCTTCGGCGGTTTCAATCTGGGCTTTCGGGATGGCCTGCATCGCACCGTAAAGCGTATTGGCGGCAAACGCGCCGAATACGAGGGCGAAGGCGATGACGGCCATGCCGAAGGCATAGACATCGCGCACCCAGGCGGGCGCATTCACGCCGGGGATTTTCGCCTCGCGGCAAACGATGAAATCATTGCCCTGCCGGATCGGCTGGTCCCAGTCAGGGCATTGGATATGATGCCAGACCCACTCGATCCCTTGGCCCAGCGCGATGGGCACGAACATGAAAAACACGATATCGGGCACGCCGCGCACGATATTGACATAGCCCTTGCCCAGCCAACTGACCGGCCAGATGCGCGAGCGCACGGCCATCGCCCCCAGCAATCCCATGCCCAGAGCCACAGGTGCCGTGATGGCCAGTAGCAACAGCACCATCAGAAAGGAGCGGTAGAAGGCGAAATGGGTAGGCGTGGTCAGGTAACAGGCAAACCATTGCCATTGCGGCAGTGTCGCAGGATCAATGCAGAAAGCGAACATGGTGATGGCCCGATATTGCCCCGCGCGGCACCTGAGCGGGCCGCGCGGGGGGATCACAAGGGGATCAGAACTTGGCGATACCGTCGCCGAACCATTCCTCGATCAGCGCATTGATCGAGCCATCCTCGCGCATTTCCATGATGATTGAGCTGAAAGTCTCGCGCAATTCGTCATCAGACTGCCGGATCCCTGCGCCCGTACCAGCGCCGGGGTAGAAATCATCGCCGATAAAGACCAGATCGCCACCCGAATCGTCCACATAGGGCTGCAGGAAATTCTTGTCCGCAAGCACCGCATCGGCTTCGCCATTGCGGACAGCCGAGATGGTTTCATCAGGCGTCGGGAATTCCAGCCCGTCGGCAGTGCCATCGGCCACAATACCCGCCTGCACAGTGTTCGACTGCACAGCAATCACGCCATCCTCGATGACCGAAGCATCTGTCCCTGCCAAAGCCATATAGGCCGATGGGTCCGAAGGCAGGTAATTGGTCGTGAAGGAAATCACCTGGCTGCGCGCTTCGGTGATGCTCATGCCGGCCATGATCACATCATAATTGCCGGACACCAGATTGGGAATGATCGTGTCCCAGTCATTGAGCACCCATTCGCAGGTCAGTCCGGCACGGCGGCAGATTTCATTGCCGAGATCGATCTCATACCCGACCACTTCATTGGCGTCATTAATGAAGTTCCACGGAGGATAGGCCCCTTCCGTGCCGATGCGGACCACATCCTGCGCCATCGCGCCCGAGGCCATGAAGGCCAGCGCGGTAAGTGTCAGTGCCGTTTTTTTCATGTCGTTTCTCCCTTGTTGGTTTTTGGGGTCGTTGTCCTCAGTCCATCATGGAATGGCTGAGAAATTGCCTGAGCCGTGTGGATTGCGGCGATTTGAACAGGGACGCAGGCGGTCCCTGTTCCTCGATCCGGCCATCATGCAGGAATATCACATGGTCCGACACATCTGCCGCAAGGCGCATGTCATGGGTCACGATCAGCATCGTGCGCCCCTCTTCCGCCAGCGCCTTGATGACGCGGATGACTTCCTGCTCCAGTTCCGGGTCGAGCGCCGAGGTGGGCTCGTCGAAGAGAAGCGCCTCGGGTTCCATGCAAAGTGCGCGCGCGATGGCGGCGCGTTGCTGCTGGCCGCCGGACATCTGCGCGGGGTAGACATCGGCCTTGTCGCCGATCCCCACCTTGTCGAGCAGCGCGCGGGCACGCGGCTCTACAGTCGCGCGGTCCTGTTTCAGCACGGAAACCGGCGCTTCCATCACATTCTGCAACACGGTCATATGCGACCACAGGTTGAAGCTCTGGAATACCATCGACAGATTGGTGCGGATACGCGTGACCTGCGCGCGATTGGCAGGCTGGCGCGCGAGCCCCTGCCCTTTCCAGAAAACCGCCTCGCCGTTGAACAGGATTTCGCCCTGCTGGCTGTCTTCGAGCAGGTTGCAGCAGCGCAGCAGCGTGGATTTACCCGACCCCGATGACCCGATCAGCGAGACCACATCACCCTTTTGTGCGTTGATGCTGACGCCCTTGATCACTTCGAGCGACCCGTAGGCCTTGTGCAGATCGCGGATCTCGATAACCGGGGTGGCGGGCATGGCGCTCTGGATGTGGTCGGGTTTGGCCCATTAGCACGCAGTCGGATGCGTTTTGCAAGCCCGTTGCGTGTCATCTTGTCACCTGACGCCGGGGAAACTGCGCAGATGCTCAAGCCTTGCACGCCTGCCCTGCCCCTAGTAGGTGAAAGACAACTTCTTTCACACGCGGAGCAGAACATGGCGTCCTATCAGTTTGTCTATCACATGGATGGTGTGTCCAAGACCTATCCCGGCGGCAAGAAATGCTTTGAAAACATCCGCCTGAACTTCTTGCCCGGTGTGAAGATCGGGGTTGTGGGCGTCAATGGCGCGGGCAAGTCCACGCTGTTGCGCATCATGGCAGGGCAGGACAAGGATTTCACCGGCGAGGCCTGGGCCGCGAAAGGCGCGAAAGTGGGCTATCTGCCGCAGGAGCCGCAACTCGACGAGTCGCTTGATGTGCGCGGCAATGTCATGCTGGGGGTTGCGGAAAAACAGGGCAAGCTGGATCGCTATAACGAATTGGCGATGAACTACTCGGATGAAACCGCTGATGAGATGGCCGCCCTGCAGGACCAGATCGACGCCGAGAACCTGTGGGATCTGGATAGCCAGATCGATGTCGCGATGGAAGCTTTGCGCTGCCCGCCGGATGATGCGTCGGTGGCGAACCTGTCGGGCGGGGAGAAACGCCGGGTGGCGCTGTGCAAGCTTCTGCTGGAAGCGCCTGACATGCTGCTGCTGGATGAACCTACGAACCATCTGGACGCCGAAACGATCGCCTGGCTGCAAAAGCACCTGATCGAGTACAAGGGCACGATCCTGATCGTCACCCATGACCGCTACTTCCTGGATGATATCACCGGCTGGATCCTGGAACTCGACCGTGGCCGGGGCATCCCCTATGAGGGCAATTATTCCGCATGGCTGGAGCAGAAGGCCAAGCGGCTGGCGCAGGAAGCCCGCGAGGACAAGGCGCGGCAGAAATCGCTGGAGCGCGAACTTGAGTGGATTCGCGCGGGCGCGAAAGCCCGCCAGACCAAATCGAAAGCCCGGATCGCGGCTTATGAGGAAAAGGCCGGGCAAAGCGAGCGCGAGAAGGTCGGACGCGCGCAGATCATCATCCCCAATGGCCCGCGTCTGGGCGGCAAGGTCATCGAGATCAACGGGTTGAAAAAGGGTTATGGCGACCGTCTGCTGATCGAGGATCTGAGCTTCGCCCTGCCCCCCGGTGGCATTGTCGGCGTGATCGGTCCGAACGGCGCGGGGAAATCGACACTGTTCCGGATGCTCACCGGGCAGGAAACGCCCGATGCGGGGACGGTGGAATTCGGCGACACGGTGAAACTGGCCTATGTGGACCAGTCGCGCGACGCGCTGGACGCGAACAAGACCGTGTGGGAGGAAATCTCGGACGGGCTGGACGTGATCAGCTTGGGCGATGCAGAGGTCAATTCGCGCGCCTATGTGGGGGCGTTCAACTTCAAGGGCGGTGATCAGCAGAAGAAGGTGGGGCTGCTATCCGGCGGGGAACGCAACCGGGTGCATATGGCGAAGCTGTTGCGCGCGGGCGGGAATGTGCTTTTGCTCGACGAGCCGACCAACGATCTGGATGTGGAAACCTTGCAGGCTTTGGAAGCGGCGCTCGAGGATTTCGCGGGCTGCGCGGTGATCATCTCGCACGACCGCTTCTTCCTTGACCGGCTGTGCACGCATATCCT
>SKRP01000043.1 GCA_007118445.1 Natronohydrobacter sp. | reverse complement strand
TTGCGCTCGAGGATTTCCAGCTCGTCATCGCGGTCGCGCGACAGGCGTTCGATTTCCTCGCGCTCGATCTGCAGCGCGCGCTCATCCTTGTCCACACCGTGACGGTTGAACACGCGGACCTCGACGATCGTGCCGTAAGCCCCCGGTGGCAGCCGTAGCGAGGTGTCGCGCACATCGGACGCTTTCTCACCGAAAATCGCGCGCAAGAGCTTTTCTTCCGGCGTCATCGGGCTTTCGCCCTTCGGCGTGACCTTGCCCACCAGAATATCGCCTGCCTGCACTTCCGCGCCGACATAGACGATGCCCGCTTCATCCAGATTGCGCAGCGCTTCTTCGCCGACATTCGGGATATCGCGTGTGATCTCTTCCGGCCCAAGCTTCGTGTCCCGCGCCGCGACCTCATATTCGTCGATATGGATCGAGGTGAACACGTCATCCTTCAGGATGCGCTCCGAGATCAGGATCGAGTCCTCGTAGTTGTAGCCATTCCACGGCATGAAGGCCACGACCACGTTCCGGCCGACAGCCAGCTCGCCCATATCCGTGCAGGGACCGTCCGCAATCACTTCGCCACGCGTCACCGCATCGCCCACTTTCACCAGCGGACGCTGGTTGATGCAGGACGACTGGTTCGAGCGCTTGAACTTGCGCAGGCGGTAGATGTCCACCCCCGGCTCGCCCGGTTCCAGCATCTCGGTCGCGCGTACAACGATCCGCTGTGCATCGACCTGGTCGATCACACCGGCCCGCCGCGCCATGATGGCCGCGCCTGAATCGCGGGCCACAACGCCCTCGATCCCGGTGCCCACCAGCGGCGAATCCGCCTGCAGAAGCGGCACGGCCTGCCGCATCATGTTCGAGCCCATCAGCGCGCGGTTGGCGTCGTCATTTTCCAGAAACGGAATGAGCGAGGCCGCGACCGACACAAGCTGTTTCGGCGACACGTCGATCAGATCGACCGAATCCGAGGGCGAGAGCATGAAATCGCCGCCCTTGCGAGTCGAGACCAGGTCATTGACAAAGCGCATATCCCCATCGAGCTGCGCATTGGCCTGTGCGACCGTGTGGCGCTGCTCTTCGGTGGCGCTCAGATACACCACCTCATCGGTCACCTGACCATTTTCGACCTTGCGATACGGGGTTTCGATAAAGCCATACTTGTTCACACGCGCGAACGTGGCCAGTGAGTTGATCAGACCGATATTCTGGCCTTCCGGCGTTTCAATCGGACACATGCGACCATAATGGGTCGGATGCACGTCGCGCACCTCAAACCCTGCGCGCTCGCGGGTCAGACCGCCCGGCCCAAGCGCCGAAAGACGCCGCTTGTGGGTCACTTCCGACAGCGGGTTGGTCTGGTCCATGAATTGCGACAGCTGGCTGGAGCCGAAGAATTCGCGCACGGCCGCAGCCGCAGGCTTGGCGTTGATCAGATCCTGCGGCATGACCGTGTCGATTTCGACCGAGGACATGCGCTCGCGGATCGCGCGCTCCATGCGCAACAGGCCCACACGATACTGATTTTCCATCAGCTCGCCCACAGAGCGGACGCGACGATTGCCCAGGTGGTCGATATCGTCAATCTCGCCCTTGCCATCGCGCAGTTCCACGATGCCACGGATACAGGCCACGATATCTTCTGGCCGCAGCGTGCGTAGCGTGTCAGGCGCATCAAGTTGCAGGCGCATGTTCATCTTTACGCGGCCAACGGCGGACAGGTCGTAACGCTCGGAATCGAAGAACAACTGGTCAAAAAGCGCCGAGGCGGTATCGACCGTCGGCGGCTCGCCCGGACGCATGACGCGATAGATATCCATCAAAGCGCCGTCGCGGTTCCAGTTCTTGTCCGCCGCCATGGTGTTGCGGATATAGGGGCCGACATTCACACCATCGATATCGAGCACATCGATATCAGAGATGTCATTGTCCAGCAGCACCTTGAGCGTGCCGCCCTTGGGCTCGCCATCCTTATCCAACTCCCAGGTCAGTTCATCCCCGGCTTCGACATAAATCTCGCCGGTTTCCTCATTGATGATATCGCGTGCCACATAGCGGCCAACGATCCGGTCAAAAGGCAGCAACAGTTCCGTAACATTGCCCTCATCGATCAGCTTCTTGACCGCACGCGGCGTCATCTTGTCGCCAGACTTGCAGATCACCTCGCCTGTCGCCGCATCGACCAGATCAAAGCTGGGGCGGGTGCCGCGCACGCGCTCGGGGAAGAATTTCGTGACCCAGCCCTTGTTCTTCTTCAGCTTGAAATTGACCGTGTCATAATAGGCGGCCATGATCTGGTTCTGATCCATGCCAAGCGCATAGAGCAGCGTCGTGACCGGCAACTTGCGGCGACGGTCGATACGCGCATGAACGATATCCTTGGCGTCAAACTCGAAATCCAGCCAGGAGCCGCGATAGGGGATGATCCGGCACTGGAACAACAACTTGCCCGAGGAATGCGTCTTGCCCTGATCATGGTCGAAGAACACCCCCGGAGAGCGGTGCATCTGGCTGACCACCACGCGTTCGGTGCCATTGACCACGAATGTCCCGTTATGGGTCATCAAGGGCATATCGCCCATGAACACGTCCTGTTCCTTGATGTCCTTCACGGATTTTGCGCCGGTATCCTCATCGACATCGAACACGATCAGACGCAGCGTCACTTTCAGCGGCGCGGCATAGGTCATGTCGCGCTGCATGCACTCGTCGATATCGTATTTCGGCTTTTCCAGATCGTATTTCACGAATTCCAGCGTTGCGGTCTCGTTGAAATCCCTGATCGGAAAGACCGACTGGAACACACCCATGATGCCTTCGCCATCAAGCGGCTGTTCCGCATCGCCGGAGCGCAGGAACAGATCATAGGAAGATTTCTGGATTTCGATCAGATTCGGCATTTCCAGCACTTCGCGGATCTTGCCGAACATCTTGCGGATACGTTTCTGGCCAACATAGGATGCCATGCGCGTCGTCACCTTTCCTGGTCTTCGCGGGCGGGCG
>SKRP01000042.1 GCA_007118445.1 Natronohydrobacter sp. | reverse complement strand
GCACCACATCGGCAGAGGTGAAATAGCTGAAGCTGATCCCCTCGACCCCGTCCAGGATCCGCTCTGCCGCCCGCAAGCCCGATTGCACGCCGCGCGGCAGATCGACCTGAGAGCGGTCGCCGGTAATCACCATGCGCGAGCCTTCGCCCAGACGGGTCAGGAACATCTTCATCTGCATCTCGGTCGCGTTCTGCGCCTCATCCAGCACAACGAAGGCATTCGACAAGGTGCGCCCGCGCATGAAGGCCAGCGGCGCGATCTCGATCTTGCGTTCCTCCATCAGCTTCTGCAGCTGCCGCGCGGGCAGAAAATCATTCAGCGCGTCATAAAGCGGCTGCATGTAAGGATCGACCTTTTCCTTCATGTCGCCGGGCAGAAAGCCCAGCCTTTCGCCGGCTTCGACCGCCGGGCGCGACAGGATGATCTTTTCGACCAGCCCGTCCGACATCATCTGCACAGCGACCGCCACGGCCAGATAGGTCTTGCCGGTCCCGGCAGGCCCAATCCCGAAATTCAGCACATTGGCCATCAGCGCGCGGGTATAGTCCTGCTGCGCCTTGGTGCGCGGCGAGATGATCTTCTTGCGCGTGCGGATTTCCAGCCGACCCGTGCGGAACATCTCAAGCTGCTCTTCGCTCGTATCCTCGGGGTCCGGTTCGCGGGAAATGCGGATCAGCGCGGCCACATCACCGGGCTCGACCCTGCGGCCCTCTTCCAGCCGCTGATAAAGCGCCTCCAGGATCTTGACGACATGCGCCCGCGCGTCCTCTGGCCCCATGATGTCAAGCTGGTTGCCACGACGGACGATCTGCACCCCCAGATGACTTTCCAGATGGGTCAGGTTCCGGTCATATTCGCCGCAAAGCTCGATCAGCAAGCGATTATCGGCGAATTCGATCTGCGACACAGAGGCAGCGGTCGCGGCGGATGGCGGGGTCAAGGCGCTGATGCCCAAGCAGATCCTCCTCATATGCGGCGCATGGGGCCGCGTGTTCCTGATGTGATGGTGCCAATGGACCCGGCATCGCGCAAGGATTCATTTCGCGAATGCAGACAGATCAGGCGAAATATCACACCGCTGACACAATATCTAGCGCAGGCACGGTGTCAGACCAGTTCACCCGCCAGGGAATTCGGCCCCGAGGCGATAATCCGTACCCGCGCGATCTGACCGGCTTCCGCGCGCGGATCAGTCACATGGACCGCATGCAGGTAATCTGATTTACCCACCATCTGACCGGGCAGTCGGCCAGCCTTCTCGAACAGCACTGAAACGTCGCGCCCGACCATGGCCGCTTGTGCGGCGCGTTGCTGTTCGGTCAGCAACGCCTGCAGGCGCTGCAAACGGTCGCTGGCCACATCATCCGGCACCGGCGTTTTTTCGGCGGCAGGGGTGCCGGGCCGTGCGGAATACTTGAAACTATAGGCCTGCCCGTAGCCCACTTCGCGCACCAGCGCCATTGTGTCCTCGAAATCCTGATCGCTCTCGCCCGGGAACCCCACGATGAAATCGCCCGAAAGCAGCAGATCCGGCCGCGCCGCGCGCAGCCGCTCGATCAGCCGGATATAGCTTTCCGCCGTGTGCTTGCGCGCCATGGCTTTCAGGATCCGGTCGCTGCCCGATTGTACCGGCAGATGCAGATAGGGCATCAGCTTTGGCTCATCGCCATGCGCGGCGATCAGGTCATCCTCCATGTCATTGGGGTGCGAGGTCGTGAAGCGAATACGCGCCAGCCCGTCGATTTTTGCCAATTCCCGGATCAGCCGTGCCAGCCCCCATGTGCCCTCCGGCCCCTCGCCATGATAGGCATTCACATTCTGGCCCAGAAGCGTGATTTCGCGCACGCCGCGTTCCACCAGATCGCGGGCCTCGCGCAGGACGCGCGCAACGGGCCGCGAGACTTCCGCCCCGCGCGTATAGGGCACCACACAAAAGGCGCAGAATTTGTCGCAGCCTTCCTGCACGGTCAGAAAGGCCGCGGGCGCGCGCTTGGCGCGCGGGGCTTTCGGCAGATGCTCGAATTTGTCCTCTTCGGGGAAATCCGTATCGACCGCGCGGCCGCCCGCCTGCACAACCGCTTCCATCGCAGGCAGCCGGTGATAGGTCTGCGGGCCGACCACCAGATCGACCAATGGCTGGCGGCGCATGATCTCTTCGCCCTCGGCCTGCGCCACGCAGCCCGCCACCCCGATCTTGAGGTCCGGATTTGCAGTTTTCAGCGGCTTGAACCGGCCCAGTTCGGAATAGACCTTCTCGGCGGCCTTTTCGCGGATATGGCAGGTATTGAGCAGGATCATATCCGCATCTTCTGCGCGCTCGGTCGTGACATAACCCGAAGCCCCCAGCGCCTCGGCCATGCGTTCGCTGTCATAGACATTCATCTGGCAGCCATAGGTCTTGATGAACAGCTTCTTCGGATCGGCCATCGGGGCCCCCTCTTGCGCGGCAATTCTGATCGGGGTCACATAGCCCTGCAAGCAAGATAGAGCAAGCGGTGCCGCCTGTGCCCTTTCCTGCGAATGTGTCTATCCGCTGAGCAGTGTATTGCAATGCGTGCCGCGCGGCGGGCCCGTTGGATGGCAGCAGAGCAAGTTGCGCCTATCTGCATCTTTTCGACAAGCGCGCATCACTGTCGGCCCCATAGTCTTCTGCGTGGGGGCACGACGCCCATGGCACGCTTTCACCCGCTTGATCAGGCTGCACGCATCGGCATTCACACGGCCCGCTCTGATCGGTTGCTTTCGCATCCCGGCCCGCTGGACCCTCTTGCATGTGCGCGCTACGTGCCCTGAACGACCCTGGCGATCACCCGACTGCGCCGCATTCACAAGCCGCGCACCCGGTGCAAGGGATGCGTATTCGGGTTTCGCGCCCCCCGCAGCCGCGCTTGTCTGCCGCAGCGCCTGTCCGTCAGATCACGGCGCTATGCGCCGCTTCAAGCCGCAGACCGGCCCGGATCGGAAGATGGTCCGAGGCCCGGCGGGCCAGGGCCGTGTCATGGGCGCGCAGGTCCATGACTTCAGCACGCCTGCAGCCGATGATCCTGTCGAGCGGCAATATCGGCATCTGCGCCGGGAAACTCGCGATGGTCGCGGCGGAGCGTTTTACCGCGCGCAATTCACGCCGCAGCGGCATGAGCGAGCACCCGGCCCCCAGCCGCCATTCATTGAAATCCCCCATGACCAGCGTTGGGCGGCCATCGCCGCTTTCGATTTCTTTCGACAGGAACCTTGCCTGCAGCAGGCGCGACTGGTGCAGCAGACCCAGATGCGCCGCGATCACGCGTAGCGGCTGGCCATTCATCCGGATATCGGCCACGATCGCGCCGCGCGGTTCCAGCCCCGGAAGGGTCACGGCACGGGCCTCTTCAATCTCGGCCCCGCGCAGCAGCAACAGATTGCCATGCCACCCGTGCGCCTTCGCGCCCAGCCGATCGGTCAGCGTGATCGGGCTCAGCCCGGTTTCCTGCCGCAGTGTCGCAGGGTCAAGCACGCCCTTGCGATCCCCGAAGCGACGATCCACCTCCTGCAGGGCGACAATATCGGCGCCCAACTCGTTTATCACCTGCACAGTTCGCGCAGGATCGCGACGCAAATCCGTGCCTACGGCCTTGTGGATGTTATAAGAGCTTACAATCAGATCGGTCATTACTGGTCTTTGACGACAACGGCTCCTTTGAATTATGTGGTCTCGCGCGCTCTTTCACAATAAGGCCGAACCCTCAAAACTCTGTTAATGCGTGAAATGACCTGCTGCGAACCCATAGATGCACTTGTGATAGGCGCTGGTCCGGCGGGGCTCATGGCCGCAGAAGCGCTGGCCGGGGCAGGGCGGGAGGTAGTGATCTGCGAGGCCAAGCCCTCGCCTGCGCGCAAGTTTCTCATGGCCGGGAAATCCGGGCTGAACCTGATGAATGCAGCCCCGCTCGATGCGCAGATCGCGCAATATGCCGAGGCCGCCGAATGGCTTTCGCCCATGCTGCACGCGTTCGGCCCTGCGCAGATACGCGACTGGGCCACAGGGCTCGGGCAGGCGCTGTTCACGGGATCTTCGGGCCGGGTCTTTCCTGAAGCGATGAAAGCCTCACCGCTGCTGCGCGCCTGGCTGGCGCGGCTGGAACAGATGGGGGTGGGGTTGCGGCGCGGATGGCGCTGGCAGGGCGGGGCGTTCGATTTTGCCACGCCGCAAGGCCCCCGCAGCCTGCGCCCGCAGGTCACGGTTCTGGCGCTGGGCGGCGCCAGCTGGGCGCGGTTGGGATCGGACGGGGCCTGGGCGGGGCATCTTGCGGCCCGCAGCATCCCGCTGCGCCCGTTTCAGCCTGCCAATATGGGGTTTCGCGTGGCCTGGTCGCCTCATATGGCCCCGCATTTCGGTCAGCCGATCAAGGGGGCGGAGCTGCGCGCGGGTCAGCAGAGTGTCCGCGCGGAATGCGTCCTCTCGGCAAGGTGGATCGAAGGCGGCGCGATCTATGCGCTGTCGCGCGCCCTGCGCGAAGGGGCGGCGCTGCAGATTGATCTTTTCCCCGATCTGGACCCCGATGTGATCGCGGCCCGGCTGTCGCGCCAGCCGGTCAGATTGTCGCTCGGCAACCGGCTGCGCCGCGCCCTGCGGCTGGGGGGCGCGCGGCTCGCACTGGCGCTGGAATGTGCGCGCGACATCCCTGCCGATCCGGCGCAGCTCAAGGCGCTGCGCTTGCCGCTGCTTGGCCCGCGCCCGCTGGATGAGGCGATCTCGACCGCCGGGGGCATCCCCCGTGCGGCCCTGACCGAAGCGCTGATGCTGCGTGACTGGCCCGGTGTCTTCGCCGCCGGTGAAATGCTCGACTGGGAGGCCCCGACAGGGGGGTATCTGCTGACCGCCTGTCTGGCTACCGGGCATTGGGCCGGCACCCATGCCGCTGCGGCCTGAGCCCGCGCCCGAAAAAAGACGGCCTGATCCGGGATGCGCGGCACGCCTTGGACAAGGGACGCTTCGGGCCATGGCCGTTGCGCTGACATTGCGGGAAGGCACCCATGTTGCAGCGCGTGGTCTGAGAATGGGCGCAGACAGGACGGTTTCGCAGAGATGGTTCGGGCGGCGGGTCCCGATCCTGAGGCCGGGGCAATGGGCTGCAATGTCGTCAGTGAACCGGGCAGGGCATTTGCTTTGTTTCGCAGCTTGCAACCGGCTGACATGCCGAAGTTCCCCTCAACGCCCTGTCAGTCCCGAGCGCGGTGCAGACTTCGTTCAGTGCCGCAAGGTCAAGAGCCATGAGACCGGCCAGCGCATGACGATGCGGTGACGGCGCCGGGGATGATCGTCCTCACAATGGCGTGACCTCAGCGCTCAGATGTGAGCTCAAGAGGTGAAACTGGCGCATAGGGCTGCGAACTCCATTGACAGAGATGTATCTCGCGCTAAACTTTTTGACTTGGAGGAGTCCGTGTGTTTTTTGGGTTACCTCCTTTTCCAGATGATCGTCGACGGTGTGGCTGATGCCATGAGATGTCCTGATCGAAAGTTCCCTGCTGGTCGCAAATTGCGCGACACAATTTTCTTTTTTACTGCCTTGCACGCGCAGGGAACATATCAATTTAAGAGGAGGAATATGGAAATGCTGAAGTATCTGTTGGCCTTGGGTGTGAGCTGTTTCATGATTGCCGGGGCGGCCAACGCCGCGCCGCGTTTGTTGCTGGCAGGGCCTGTGCTGCCGGGGGTAGATATCGGCGCAGGTCTGCATGACGCGGGGTATCACGGTGGGCATGGCTATCATGGGAATTATCACCACCGGCGTCATACCTATCACCGGCGCTATCATGCCCCGCGCTACCGTCACGCCCCGCGGGCACGTCACGGTTATTCGCAAGCGCATTACAATTGGTGCGCGGCAAAATACCGGTCCTATAACCGGCATACGAACACCTGGACAGCCTATAGCGGCAAGGTCTATCAGTGCCGCTCACCCTATTGACAATATGCGCATGGTGGCCGCGCTGACCTGCTAACGAAAGCGCCCCTGCGCGACTGCGCAGGGGCGCATCTCAGGCCACCAGCGTTTCCGCTGCCTGCAGATCGACACTGACCAGCTGGCTGACCCCGCGCTCGGCCATGGTCACCCCGAACAGGCGATCCATCCGTGCCATGGTCAGCGCATTATGCGTGATGATCAGGTAGCGCGTATCCGCGCGGCGGGTCATCTCGTCCAGCAGGTCGCAGAACCGCGCGACATTGGCATCGTCAAGCGGTGCATCCACTTCGTCCAGAACGCAGATCGGCGCAGGATTGGCCAGGAAGACCGCAAAGATCAGCGCCAGCGCGGTCAGCGTCTGCTCGCCCCCGGACAGCAGCGACAGCGTCGAAAGCTTCTTGCCCGGCGGCTGGCACATGATCTCGAGCCCGGCTTCCAGCGGGTCATCGCTCTCGACCAGCACCAGCCGCGCCTCGCCGCCGGTGAAAAGATGCGTGAAGAGCGTGGTGAAATTGGCATTCACCCGGTCGAACGCGGCCAGCAAACGCTCGCGCCCTTCGCGATTGAGCGCAGCGATACCGCCGCGCAGCTTGGCGATCGCGGCTTCCAGATCGGCCTTGTCCTGCACCAGCGTGTCATGCTCGACGCGCAATTCGCGGGCGTCTTCTTCGGCGCGCAGATTGACCGAACCCAGCGCATCGCGCGCGCGGCGCAGGCGGATCAATTCATCTTCCAGCGTCTGGGCCTCGGGCAGCGTTTCGGGATCAGCGTCAAGCTGTGCCAGCAGGGTCTCGGGCGTTGTTTCCAGCTCATCGCGGATCCGGTCGGTTGCCTGCGTAACGCTCTCGCGGGCGGCCTCGAGGCGTGCTTCTGCGCGGGCGCGGCCCTCGCGGGCCTCGGATGCGGCGCGTTCGCAGTCGCGCTCGGTGTCGCGGGCAGACCGCAAACTGGTCTCGGCAGCCAGCAGCGCATCGCGCGCGGCTGTCGCGCGCGCTGTGGCGCGCGCGATCTCGTCTTCCAGTGCTGCACGCTGCTCTGCCAGCTCCTCCGGGGCGGCACGCGCATCCTCATATTCGCGCTCGGCCGCATCCTTGCGCGCAGTCAGGTCGGCGATACGCTCTTCGGCACTGTCCAGACGCAACTGCCAGCCGCTGAGGGATTTGGTGATTTCCTGCGCGCGGGCAGTCCGTGCTGTCACCTCGCGCCGCGCTTCATCGGCCTGCGCGCGGCGCGACATCAGCGCCATGCGCGCGGCCTCGACCGCGATGCGCAGCGTTTCGATCTGGCCGCGCGCGCTGTCCAGATCCGGCAGGTCAGCGCGCAAAGCCTCGGCTGCTTCCGCGCGCTCTGCCTGATCGGCCAGTTCCGCGTCCAGCCGTTCAACCTGCGCTGCCGCTGTTTCGATCCGGCTTGTGGCCGTGGATCGCGCGCTCTCGGCCTGCGAGACCATCCGCATCGCCTGCGCCAGCCGCTGTTCACCGGCACGCCGCGCCTCGCGCGCCTGCTTCTCCGCCTGCGTCAGCGCATCAAGCCGCGCCTTGCAGGTCTGATGGCCGGATTGCAATTCGGACAACTCTGCTTCGAGCTGCGCAAGCTCGTCTTCCAGCGCCACAAGCCGGTTCTTCTGCTGCAGGCGCAGCGCAGCGGCGCTCGGGGCATCAGCCGCGGCGACATGCAGCCCATCCCAGCGCCACAGATCACCCGCGCGCGAGACCAGCCGCTGACCAGGGCGCAACTGTGCCTGTAGCTGCGCGCCATCCTCAGCCAGACCCACTTGCGACAATCTGCGCGCCAGTGCCACTGGCCCCGAGACATGCTCTGCGAGGGGCGTGACCCCGTCCGGCAATGGCTGGCTGTCCGGGTAGGGCGGTAGAGTCACCCAACCAGACCCCCCTTCGGCGAGCGGCGCGCGCAGGTCATCGCCAAGTGCGGCCCCGAGCGCCTGCTCATATCCCGGCGCGACCTGCACCAGATCGAGCACGCCTGCACCGTCACCCCGGTCGCGGTCCAGTAGTCGCGCAAGGGCAGCATGTTCAGCGTGCAGGGCAGTGGCCCCGCTCTCGGCCGCGCGCAGGCTGTTGCGCGCCGCTTCCTCGTCTTCGGCGGCCGCGCTGCGCGCAGTCTCGGTCTCGGCCAGGGTCGCTTCGGCATCCTCGGTCAGCGCTTGCAGCGCCTCCATTTCCTCGATGGCCTCGGCATGGCGCGCTGCGGCCTCTTGCGCGTCACAGGCGGCACTGTCATGCGCCGCGCGCGCGAGGGCATGGGCCGACCGAGCCTGTCCGAGGGCCGATTGCGCGTCGCTGATCTGACGGGTGACGGATTGATGCTGCGCAGACAGGCGCGCGACCTCTTCGGTGGCCTGGCTGAACGCCTCTTCCTGCGCGGCCAGCACCTCAGCAGCTTCATCGGCCAGAGCTGTTGCCGCCGCCACACGGTCGCTTTCCCCTGTGCTGGCCTGCGCGATCTGCCCCTGTTCCCATTGCAGCTGCGCGATCATCTCTTGTGCATCGCTGTTCAGCCCGGCCTCGCGTTCGATATCATGGGCCAGCTGCGCAATCCGTGCTTTCAGGCTGCGCATGTTCTCTTCGGCGCGGCTTTCTTCCAGCCGCAACGTGTCACGCTGCACATCCAGCCGTTGCAGAATCGCGCCCGCAACAGCCTCTTCCTCGCGTTTTGCCGGCAGGGCTGCGTCAATCGCTTCGCGCGCGCGCGCGGCGTCCAGTGCCGCGCGTTCGGCCTCGACGCTGCCAGTCAGGGTCTGGCGCAGGGTTGCCTCGGCTGTCTGGCGGGCCTGATCGGCCTCAAACCAGCGCCGATAGAGCAACAGCCCCGCGGTCTGCCGTAGCCTTGCGCCGATCTCGCGATAGCGCTCGGCCTGACGGGCCTGCCGCGCCAGCTGCGCGAGCTGCGTGGCCAGCTGGTCGATCACATCGCTGATGCGTTCCAGATTGGTCTCGGTCGCGCGCAGCCGCAATTCGGCTTCATGGCGGCGCTGATAAAGGCCGGAAATCCCCGCCGCTTCCTCCAGAATCCGCCGCCGCGCTTTCGGTTTGGCGTTGATCAGTTCCGAGATCTGCCCCTGCCGCACCAGCGCGGGGCTATGCGCGCCGGTCGAGGCATCGGCAAAGAGCATCTGCACATCGCGCGCGCGCACTTCTTTCCCGTTGATCTTGTAGGCGCTGCCAGCGTCGCGGGTGATCCGGCGGGTGATATCGAGCACATCCGCGTCATTGAACCCGGCCGGTGCCAGCCTTTCGCGATTGTCGAGCTGCAGGCTGACTTCCGCGAAATGGCGCGCGCCGCGCGAATCCGTGCCTGCGAAGATCACATCTTCCATGCCGCCGCCGCGCATGGCAGTCGGGCGATTCTCGCCCATGACCCAGCGCAGCGCTTCCAGCAGATTGGACTTGCCGCAGCCATTGGGCCCGACCACGCCGGTCAGGCCCGCATGGATCACCAGATCCGTGGGGTCCGTGAAGCTCTTGAAACCGTTGAGGCGCAGACGATTGAATTGCACGCGCAGGATTACCCGAGTTTGAACGCGCCATGAGTGTCCCTTCAATGCAGGTCCGAGTCAAGCGTATCTGGCCGATATTGATGGCCCTGTTGGCAATCCTACCAAATATTGGGTGAGGTCCGAGACTGCGACACCCTGCCGCAGTGCATTCTGCCATCATATATACATATTCAAAACTATCGATATATATGAGGACAGCGCCATGACACAGCACGCAAAACGTCCATCGGACACCTATTCACCGCTCTATTTCCTCGCCGCGCTCGGGGCCGGGGGGCTTTCTGTCACTTTCTTCATGTGGCTGATGCACTGGATCCCGCATCCGGGCCAGACTGTGCCGGTTTTCGAGGATATCATCGCCGCCTTCGCGACAGGCAGCGCGCTCACCCAGGGCATGATCCTTGTGGCCATGGCGGGCATTGCGGTGTTTTCCTTCCTGAACCTGAAGCTTCTGGTCTGGAACCTGCGCCGCTACGCGGCATGGTCGAAAACCGAAGGCTTCGCCAAATTCTCGAAAACCAATGCCCAGAGCCAGATCATGGCCATGCCGCTCGCGCTGGCCATGTCGGTGAATGTGCTCTTCATTCTTGGCATGGTCTTTGTGCCGGGGCTGTGGTCGGTCGTGGAATATCTGTTCCCGCTGGCGATGATCACATTCCTTGCAATCGGGGCCTATGCATTCAAACTCTATGGCGGTTTTCTGGGCCGGGTTCTGACCGAAGGCGGCTTCAACTGCGCGGCCAACAACAATTTCGGCCAGATCCTGCCTGCTTTTGCCTTCGCCATGGTGGGCGTCGGGCTGGCTGCACCGGCTGCGCTGAGCACTGTGCCCGCGCTGGCAGCGCTCGGGCTGGTCTTCTCGACCTTCTTCCTGATGACCGCGGGCCTGATCGCTGTCGTCGCGATGGTGCTCGGCCTGCGCTCGATGATGGAAAACGGCGCGAACCCGGAAACAGCGCCGACGCTTTCGATCATCGTGCCGCTGCTGGCCGTTCTGGGCATCCTGAGCCTGCGCCAGAGCCACGGTCTGCACGAGCATTTCGGGTCCGCCGAACTGGCCGGGGAAACGCTGGTGACGCTTGCCAAGTTCCTGTCAGTGCAGGTGATCTTCCTGCTCTTCGCAGGGCTGGTGCTGATCCGTCAGGGCTATGCCAAGCGCTTCCTGTTCGGGAATGAAAACTCGCCCGGTTCCTACGCGCTGGTCTGCCCTGGTGTTGGCTTTGCGGTGCTGATGCATTTCTTCATCAACAAGGGTCTGGTCGATGCCGGTCTGATCGCGAAATTCGGTCCCACCTTCTGGGCGCTGACCGCAGTCGCGTTGGTGTCGCAGGCCGCGATGATCTGGCTGGTCTGGCACCTGAACCGCCGCCATTTCGGCACCGCCAAAACGCCCGAGGCGGTTCCGGCAGAGTAACCTGCCTGTTAAAATGACAAAGGCCGCGCATCCCGCGCGGCCTTTGTGGTGTTATTTGCCCAGACAGTGGCGCATCACGGCTTTCTGCGCATGAAGCCGGTTCTCGGCCTCGTCAAACACGACCGATTGCGGGCCATCCATCACGGCATTGGTGACTTCTTCCTCGCGATGGGCGGGCAGGCAATGCATGAACAGCGCATCGGGTTTCGCATGGGCCATCAGCGCGTCATTGACCTGATAGGGGCGCAGCAGGTTATGGCGGCGTTCGCGGTTTGACTGGCTGTCATGCATCGAAACCCAGGTGTCGGTCACGATCAGATCGGCCCCGGCCACGGCCTGCACCGGGTCGCGGATAATCTCGACCTTTGACCCCT
>SKRP01000260.1 GCA_007118445.1 Natronohydrobacter sp. | reverse complement strand
TCTGGACCACAATCACCATCCTGACGCTCAAGGTCTTCGATATCGTCTACACGATGACCGGCGGCAATTTCGGCACGCATATCCTGCCCAGCTACATGATGACCTACATGTTCCGCGATGACGGGCGGGCGACGGCAGTGGCCTTTGTCATCATGATCCTCGTGCTGCCAGTGATGATCTCGAATATCCGGCAGGCCCGGAAAGAAATGCGCTGAAGGGGAGGGCAGAGATATGGACAATATCGCCGGACAGAATTCGAGCAACAAGTTCCTCGCCAATCTGACAGTTTTCGTGCTGGTGGTGCTCTGGCTGCTGCCAACCATCGGGCTGTTCGTGTCGAGCTTCCGCGACCGCGACCAGATTTCCAATTCGGGCTGGTGGAACGCACCGCGCGCAGTGGATCTGAATTTCCGCACGCGTGTTGCAGCGGACGGGGCGCGCGAGGAAAACGGGGTCTTCATCATCGAGGGCAATGTCTTTGCCGACCCCGCGCTGGCGGACAGTTTCCCGGATGGCACAGGCACTGTCGCGGCCTTTGGCACGCGCGCTGTGGCACCGGGCGAGTTCCCGGCGGGCGAGGTGACTGAGCTGCGCAGCGGCGGGACGCTGACGATGCAAAGCGATGGCAGCTACCGGATCGAGAGCGATGAGGCGCTCGCCCGTGGCCCGACATTGTATTTCGAGGCCCGCACGCCGCCGACATTCACGCTCGACAACTATCGCACGGTTCTCTTCGCCGACGGTATGGACCGCGCCTTCATCAATACGCTGACCGTGACCATTCCGGCGACGATCATCCCGATCCTGATCGCAGCTTTCGCGGCCTATGCGCTGGCCTGGATGGATTTCCCCGGTCGCGGGCTGTTGATTGCCGCGGTCGTGGGCTTGTTGGTCGTGCCCTTGCAGCTTGCGCTGGTGCCGCTGCTGCGGCTGCATACCGATATCGGCATCGGGCAGAGTTTCCTGGGCATATGGCTCGCGCATACGGGCTTCGGATTACCGCTCGCGGTGTATCTCTTGCGGAATTACATGGTCGGCCTGCCGCGCGACATCATCGAGAGCGCGAAAGTCGATGGCGCGACAGATTTCCAGATCTTCGTGCGCATCATCCTGCCGCTCAGTTTCCCGGCACTTGCTTCATTCGCGATCTTCCAGTTCCTGTGGACATGGAATGACCTTCTGGTCGCCAAGGTGTTCCTGCCCTCGGGTGCCGAATCTCAGGTCATGACCGTCAAGATCGCTGACGATCTGCTCGGTTCGCGCGGGGGCGACTGGGGTATCCTCGCGACAGCGGCCTTTGTCTCGATTGCTGTGCCGCTTCTCGTCTTCTTCACAATGCAACGCTATCTGGTGCGCGGCCTGCTGGCTGGCTCCGTCAAGTAAGGAATAACACCATGACCGCTCAGACCCTGTTGCAGCCCCGACCGGGGCTGGAACATACCCCTGACTGGTGGCGCGGTGCGGTGATCTATCAGATCTACCCCCGCAGCTATCAGGACAGCAATGGCGACGGCATCGGCGATTTGCGCGGGATCATGGAGCGGCTGCCCTATATCGCCTCGCTTGGGGTCGATGTGATCTGGATCAGCCCCTTCTTCACCTCGCCGATGAAGGATTTCGGCTATGATGTGTCGGATTACTGCGATGTCGATCCGATGTTCGGCACATTGGCGGATTTCGACGCGCTGGTCGCAACTGCCCACCGGCTGGGCATCAAGGTGCTGATCGATCTGGTCCTGTCGCATACATCCGACCAGCATCCGTGGTTCCGCGAAAGCCGGGCAAGCCGCGACAATGACCGGGCGAACTGGTTTGTCTGGGCCGATCCCAGGCCCGACGGCACCCCGCCCAATAACTGGCTGTCGATCTTCGGCGGATCGGCCTGGCAATGGGATTCGACGCGGCTGCAATATTACCTGCATAACTTCCTGACCTCGCAGCCCGATCTGAATTTCCACGAACCGCAAGTGCAGGAAGCGCTGCTGGATGTGGTGCGCTTCTGGCTGGAGCGCGGAGTCAACGGGTTCCGGCTGGATACGATCAATTTCTACTTCCATGACGCAGAGCTGCGCGACAACCCGGCGCTGGCACTGGAATTGCGCAATGCAAATATCGCGCCTGCAGTCAATCCCTATAACCACCAGGAACATCTCTACGACAAGAACCGCCCCGAGAATCTGGAGTTTCTGCGCCGCTTCCGCGCAGTGCTGGACAAGTATGACGCGGCGGCGGTCGGCGAAGTGGGCGATGCGCAGCGCGGGCTGGAAATCCTTGGTGAATATACTTCGGGCGACGACAAGGTGCAGATGTGCTATGCGTTCGAGTTCCTGTCGCCCGAAGCCCCGGTAGCGGCGCGTTTTGCTTCGGTCATAGGCCAGCTTGACGCGGCCGCGCCGGATGGCTGGGCCTGCTGGGCCTTTTCCAACCATGATGTGGTGCGCCATATCACGCGCTGGGATCTGACCCAGGCAGCGGCACGGTGTTACGCGACCTTGCTCTTGTGCCTGCGCGGTTCGGTTTGCCTGTATCAGGGCGAAGAACTGGGCTTGCAAGAAGCCGAGCTGGCCTTCGAGGATCTGCAGGATCCTTACGGCATCCAGTTCTGGCCCGAATTCAAGGGCCGCGACGGCTGCCGCACGCCGATGGTCTGGGCCCCGGACAATCAGAACGGGGGGTTCACGCAGGGCAATCCCTGGTTGCCGGTTGCGCGTGAGCACCTGCATCTGTCGGTCGAAGCGCAGGAACGCGCACCCGATGCGCTGTTGCATCACTACCGGCGTGCGATTGCGCTGCGCCATGCCCATCCGGCGCTGCAGCGCGGGACAATGACCGATATCACGGCCGCCGGTGATGTGCTCAGCTTTCTGCGCGAAGATGCAGGCGAGACTGTATTCTGCGCGTTCAACCTGAGCCATGAACCCGCGACGCTGCATCTGCCTGCGGGCAATTGGCAGGCTGTGGGGCAGGAATTGAACAGCTCTGGTCCGGGAGAGGACGGACTGGTGCATCTGG
>SKRP01000184.1 GCA_007118445.1 Natronohydrobacter sp. | reverse complement strand
TAATCCATATCCGGCAAGAGGCAATCCCCATGACCCAAGAGCGCACCGCCCGCGAGGTGGACACGGCATTGAGACAGGACGACCGCAAGGGCCTGACGCTGGAAAACAGTTTCGCAGGCGTCACCAGTTTCCTGCGCCGCCGCTACACCAAAGACCTGCAAGGCGTTGAACTGGCCGTAACCGGTGTGGCCTTCGACACGGCGACCTCGAATCGCAGCGGCGCGCGCTTTGGCCCGCGCGCGGTCCGCGAGGCCAGCAGCCTGCAACCCTATACACCGCCCTATGGCTGGGGCTTTGATCCGCTCTCGGAAAACGTGATCACCGATTACGGCGATCTGGCCTTCGATCCAGGTCGCCCGCAGGATTTCCCCGCCGTGCTGCAAGCCCATATCGCATTGATCCTTGACGCAGGCACCGGCACGCTGACCCTTGGCGGCGATCACTTCATCACCCTGCCGATCCTGCGCGCCTATGCCGCGCGGTTCGGCCCGATGCGCGTGATCCAGTTCGATGCCCATTCCGACCTCTGGGCAGATGACGACCCCGAGCGCATTGACCACGGGACCTTCATGTACAAGGCCGTGCGCGAAGGGATCGTGGATGCGCGCCATTCGGTGCAAATCGGGATCCGCACTGAATGCTCCGATTATCTGGGCGTGAATGTGATCGATGCGTTCGAGCTGCATGAGCATGGCCCCAAGGCCGCCGCCGCAAAAGCGCGCGAGATCGTGGGCGACGGCCCGTGCTACATCACGTTCGACATTGATGCGCTTGATCCCGGTTTCGCGCCCGGCACAGGTACGCCGGTCTGGGGTGGGCTGACGCCCAATCAGGCGGCGGTGATGCTGCGCGCGCTGGATGGGGTCGCGCTGAAAGGCGGCGATGTGGTTGAAGTGGCACCGGCCTATGATGCCACGGGCGCGACCGCGATCATGGGCGCGCATGTCGGGACGGAACTGATCTGCCTCTATTGCAGGGCGCTGCAAGGGCAGGGCACATGATCAAATTCGCCGCACTCGCGCTGATCGCTCTGATCCTTGGCATGATGGCCTGGATCCGCCTTGCGCCCTCTGATCCGGCGCGCTGGCACGAAGACCCGCGCCTTGTGACCCGCCCCGCCAGCCCGAATTTTTACCTGATCCGCATGGTCGGTGGCGACGAGATGCCGCGCGTTTTCCAGATGACGCCCGAGGCCCTGGCCGCGCAGATCGACGAGGTCGCCCGCGCCGACGGTGCACAGCTGATCGCGGGATCGCTGCAGGCAGGCCATATGACCTATCTCAGCCGCACGCCCCTGATGGGCTTTCCCGATTACACCTCGATCCTGATCGAACCTGCGGGCGAGGGCGCGATGCTTCTCGCTTTCGCCCGGTCGCGTTTCGGCCATTCCGATCTGGGGGTGAACCGCGCCCGGATCACCCGCTGGATTGACGCGCTCAGCGACTGAGCGTGCAGCAGCCTGACAGCATGGGCGCATCGGGTGCCGTCATCAGGCTGATCGCCAGCCCGTAAGCACGGTCCGACATGCCGTCGCTGCATTGCGCGGGGTAGATGAAGCCCATGCCAGGGCCGCCAATGCCTGCAAATTGCAGCATCCGGCGCAGATCGCCCTCGATCCCGCTATCCTGCGCGATCCAGATATCCATGTCGCGGGCAGGGGCGTCGGGCGTGTCGTAATGCAGCCGCCCACCGATATTCTGCACCGACCAGAAGGGTTCGGTCCCCATGCAGAACAGCCCGTCGGGCAGGTTGTAATGGTCGATATGCACGCCGCGTTCGTCCATATAGCGCATATTGACCCAGCCTGACGCCTCTGCCGTGTTCACCTGCCCCCATGTGCCTGCTTCATTCAGCGCCACGACTTCGATGGCGCGTGCGTCGCGCGGCAATGTGCCAAGGGGCGCGGCATCCGCCGAGGGCTCGGCGCGGATGTTGAGCTGATCTCCCACCCCGACGCCCGTCACGTCATAAAGCTGCGGAAGCGGCTGGGCCGTGGCATTCGTGCTGAAAACTATCGCGCAGATCAGGGCTAAAGCTTTGGCTTTCATGGATTCCTCCTCAAATCATCGTGCCACCACCCTAGGCCGGATTTCCTGAAGGCGTGATCAGGTTTTCGTGTGCTCCAGCGGCAGTTCCGTGGTGAACTTGATTTCCTCCATCGACAGCAGCGCGGTGACATTATGAATGCTCACTTCCGAGATCAGCGCCTGATAGAAACGGTCATAGGCGCGGGCATTGGCGACGCGGACTTTCAGGATATAGTCGATATCCCCGGCCAGCCTGTGCGCCTCCATCACTTCGGGGCGGGCGCGGACGGCCTGCAGGAAACGCGCCTGCCAGTCCTTTTCATGCGCCGAAGTGCGCACCAGCACGAAGAAACAGGCTTCCAGACCCAGCGCTTCCGGGTCCAGTAGCACAGTGTCGCGGGTGATCACCCCCTGTTTGCGCAGCTTGCGGATACGGTTCCAGACCGGGGTCTTGCTGGAATTGACCTTGGTCGCAATGTCATCGAGCGACTGGCTGGCATCGAGCTGCAATTCCGCAAGAATGCGCCGGTCGAGATCGTCTAATCCTGTCGCCATCTGGGTCACCTTATCAGTCTGGCGTAGATTTAGAACATTTTTCCACGCACCGCAAATCACTAGCGGTATTTCAGAAATTTATTCCGGATATACTGGCTTCCAGTCAGTCGCAGGCTTGATCTTGACCTCTGTCAAGGCATATGGGCATTTTGCCGTATATTGCCGCGAAAGGGTCTGACCGGACCTGCTGCCCCATTGAACCGAAAGCCGCAAAGCCCGATGACCGAGACCACCATTACCCCGAAGAAAGCCACCCCCACGCTGCCCGATGCGCAGCAAGTCACCAGTGTAACCCATTACACGGACCGGCTTTTCGCCTTCCGCTGCACGCGCCCGCAAAGCCTGCGTTTCCGCTCGGGCGAATTCGTCATGATCGGGCTGATGGGCGAGAATGGCAAGCCGCTGCTGCGCGCCTATTCCATCGCCTCGCCGTCCTGGG
>SKRP01000013.1 GCA_007118445.1 Natronohydrobacter sp. | reverse complement strand
GGTCAGCGATGACGCATCAGATTACCGGCGAGGGGGATATGGACCGCAGCGAGCGTATCCCCACGACCCTGCGCCTGCTGACCTTGCTGGAGGAAGTCGTGCGCCGGGGCGGGCCGGTCACACCCACGGAACTGACCGGCGCGACCGATCTGCCCAAGGCAACGCTGCATCGTCTGTTCCAGACGCTCGAGGCCGAGGGATATCTGCAGCGCGAACCTGACGGGCGGGCCTATTCCGTGGGCCCGCGCGCCCGTGCCTTGGCCGTGTCCACCATGTCCACGATGCGGATGCGGACTCCGCGTCTTGCGATCATGCGGGCCTTGGCCAAGGATATCGGCGAGACCTGCAATTTCGCCATTCCTGACCGCGAGGCTATGGTCTATCTCGACCGGGTCGAAACCGAATGGCCGCTGCGCGTGCAATTCTCGGTCGGCGCGCAAGTGCCGTTTTACTGCACTGCGGGTGGCAAGATCTATCTCTCGACACTCAGCAACCTGCGTCTGGACAGCTATCTGCGCAATGCCGACCTGACGCAGATGACTCCCAACACGATCACTGATCCTGATGCGCTGCGCGCCGAAATCGCGAAGGTGCGCGAACAGGGTTTCGCGGTTGATGATGAGGAATTTCTCGAAGGCGTGATTGCCTTCGCCATGCCCTTGCGCGACCAGTATGGACGGATGCCCGCCACGATTGCGTTTCAGGGGCCGACGCAGCGCATTTCTGTCGAGGAAGGCTATACCCATCTGCCACGGCTGAAACGCGCGGCAGAGGAATTGTCCGCCCTGCTCTGAGCAAGTGCATGCTGATAGCGGGCCGGTGCGGGACGACAATCAGGCCGGTCGCGCCAGGCTCAGCCCAGCGTGCCAATCAGGATCTTTGCTGCGAGCAGGGCCAGCAATGTCAGCATCACCCGGTCGAATACCCGCGCTGACCAGCGCCGGGCCAGCCAATTGCCGAAAGGCATCCCCAGCGCGATCATCACCAGTGATCCAAGACCCAGCGCAAGGGTGTTCAGAGTGATCAGCCCCACTGCCCAGAGCGTTGGCAGCTGCGCCACTGACATGGCCACGAAGAAGACCGAAATCGTCCCGATGAAGCTGTTGCGCGGCAGCCGCATCGCATTCAGGAAACTCAGCGACGCAGGCGCAGAGATCCCGGTCGCGCCCTGCAGCACCCCACCGATCAGCCCCACGGGAACGACCAGTTTCTGCGCCAGCCAGCGACGCAGGATCCAGTCCGGGCGCGACAGCCGTAGCGCAATGAAGGCGATGACCGCGCAGGCCATCAGCAGTGAAAGAATCTGCTGGTTCAGCACGACCAGAAACCATGTGCCAAGGATCGCCCCTGCGAAGCCCGATCCGGCGAAGAGAAGCAGAAAGCGCTGATCGAGAACATGGCGGCGAAACTGCCAGAACTGCCAGATATTGCTCAGCATATTCGGAACGACCAGCACCGCGACAGCGGTCTGGATATTGAAGAGCAGCGTGAGGGCCGGGGTCGCGATCACGGGCGCACCTGCGCCGGTCGCACCTTTCATGACCCCGCCCAGAAAGAGCGCCAGCAGTGCCAGAAGAATATCCATGTTGCTCCGGTTCCAGTCGCGCCGAATGTGATTGGCCCGGCCGTCAGGTGCAAGCCCCGAACAAGGACGCAAAGCCCCCAACAGGCCCGGACTTGATTTTGTTCGCTTTATGTTCTATGCTATGAACAGCATCAGAAGGAGGCTTGCCATGCATGATCCGGACCGCAATATCCCTGCCACGCCGCGCCAGATTGCCTATGCCCGGTCGCTGGCCCTGCGCAATCAGACCTTGCTGCCTGCCGATATGCAGCAGGACCGCCAGCGATTGAGCGCCTGGATCCAGCAACAGGCGCGGCTGACCCCTGCGACACAGCTCGATCCCCGACCAAGCGCACGGCAAGTGGCCTTTGCAGAAAGGATCGCCCGGATCAAGCGCCGCGCAGTGCCGCCGGAATGTTTCCGCGACAAGGCGCTGATGTCGAAATGGATCGACGGAAACAAGTAGCGCTCAGGCGAATTGCGGATTGCGCTGCCAGACAGAGAAATTCAGTGCACCGGCGATTGTGACCCACAGCAGATAGGGGGCAAACAGCATCCCCGAAAGCGGGTCAAGCAGCCAGAAACTGACCATGGTGGCCGCAACGAAAAGCCACAGGAAGCACAGGATGATCATGGCCGCCCGCATCCGCTTCAGGCCGAAAAACACTGGCGACCAGAGCGTGTTGAAGGCGATTTGCGCGGCCCAGAAGGCCAGCGCCTGTTGCGACCCTTCCAGTGGCGCCACACGCATGGCCGCATAGGACATCGAAACATAAAGCGTGACCCAGACCAGCGGGAAAACGATTCCGGGCGGGGTCCACCACGGTTTTTGCAGGTCGCGATACCAGTTTCCCGGCTCGAACATCGACCCTGTGGCCCCGGCCGCACCGCAGGCCGCGAGGAAGGTCAGAAACAGCATCCAGTCCATAACATACCCTTTTGCGCCTGACCCTGTTTCATCACTTCACGACTACACCGCTATTCGCAAAACTGCCAGTTGCGAAGCGCACAGCCACCAGTATCAGTGAAATGATATAACTCAGGCGCGGCTCTGGTCCAACCCGCGTGCAGCAAGATCCTGCGCCCGCAACCGCGCAAGCGCCGAAATCAGCGTCTCGGAGCGGCTGAAGCGCTCACTGTCGCGCGCGGCAGCCTGCACCAGAAACCTGACCTCTGGCTGGGGTCGTGCATAAAGCGTGGCCATCTGCGGCAGCACCAGGCTGCCTGCCGCGCGCAACCCCGATGTTGCCATCCAGCCCAGCTTGCGCCCGCGCGAGGTGACAGCGCGCTGCCCGATACTGTCGCAGCCCTGCGTACGGATCACCCCGCCAATGCCGCCATAGATCGTGCGCGCTGCGAAAATGCCGGGCCTGCAGGTCACTGGCAGCGCGGAAATCCCTGGCTCCGAGCGCTGATAGAGCCGGTCGGCCTCATGCAGCAGCCGCGCAGTCATCGCGCGGATCTCGGGCAGGGCCTTGGGGGCGCGCGTGAACGCCGAAGGGTCGATCCCGGCCTCTTGGAACCAGTCGAGTGGCAGGTAGATGCGCCCGCGCCGTGCATCCTCGCCGACATCGCGCGCGATATTGGTCAGCTGCATCGCCAACCCCAGATCGCAGGCGCGTGCCAGCCGATGCCGGTCGCGCACGCCCATCAGCACGCACATCATCGCCCCCACCACCGCCGCAACCCGCGCCGAATAATCCAGCACGTCCGACAGCGTGTCGAAACGCCGCCCTTCAGCATCCCAGGCCAGCCCTTCGAGCAGCGCATCAGGCAAGGCGCGCGGCATCTGGTGGCGTTCGATCATGCGCGTAAAGGCGCGATCGATCGGGGCATTGATCGGCTGCCCGGCATAGGCGCGGTCCAGCCGGTCCTGCAGATGCAGCACGGCTGCGCGCGCATCCTGTCCTTCATCGACAGCATCATCGGCCACGCGGCAAAAGGCATAGAGCACCAATGCGGGATCGCGCACATAGACCGGCAGCAATTTTGATGCCGCATGAAACGACAGCGAGCCTGTCCGGATCGCGGCGCGGCAGGCTTCCATATCCGTCTCGGCGCTCATTCTGCAGCGATCCGCACTGGCATGACGCTCGGCGCATCAGGCACCAACTGGCCCAGCACTTCCGCAGTGCCGATCACCCCCGGCACCCCTGCGCCGGGATGCGTGCCCGCGCCTGCCAGATACAGGCCCGGCAGTTCCTCGGACACATTATGCGGTCGGAACCATGCGCTTTGCAGGATGCGCGGTTCAATCGAGAAGCCCGCACCCAGCGGCGAGAGATAGCGGTCGCGAAATGTCTCGGGCGTGAAGATCAGGCTTTCCGTGATCCGCTCAGTCAAGCCCGGCAAGAGCCGCTCTTCCAGCATGGCCAGCATCTTGGCGCGGTAGGGTTCCTGCTCTGCGGCCCAATCCACGCCATTGTCATGCCCCAGATGCGGCACGGGCGAGAGCACATAGAACGTGTCATCGCCATCCGGCGCGACAGAGGGGTCGGTGACCGAGGGCCGATGCACATAAAGGCTCATATCCTCGGCCAGATGCCCACGGATGAAAATATCCTTGATATGCTCGCGGTAGCGCGGACCCACGACAATCGTGTGATGACCCACATCGCGCCACATGTGCTGCGTGCCCCTGGTGCCGAAATACCAGACGAAAAGTCCCATCGACCAACGCTGGCGCTTCATCTTGGCATCGGTCCAGCGCCGTCGGGTCCGCTGCCGCAGCAGCCGCGTATAGGTGTGGCCGGCATCGGCGTTGGACACAACCACATCGGCCTGCAACTGCGCGCCATCCACCAGCCGAACTCCACCCACGCGCCCGTTTTCGATGACGATCTCATCCACTTCGGTATTCAGCCGCAAGACCCCGCCCTGATCGCGGATCACCCGCGCCATCGCATCGGCAATCGCCTGCACCCCGCCCATCGCGTAATGCACACCAAACGCCTTTTCCAGATGGCTGACGAGGATATACATCGAGGTCACGCGGAACGGATCGCCCCCGATGAAGAGCGGATGAAAGGACAGCGCAAAGCGCAGCCGCGGGTCGCGCACCCGCCGCGCCGCATGGGCATAGACCGAACGATCCGCGCGCAGCCATGCGAAACGCGGCAGCACCTTGATCAGCTCCCACAGCTCATTCATCGGGCGGCGGCCCAGGTTTTCATAGCCGAACCAGTAGCGGTCCTCGGCATCGGACAGGAATTTGCGGAAACCGGGCAGATCATCGGGCGCGATCCGCGCCACTTCGGCCTCCATCTCGGCCTCGCCCTGCCGCATGGTGAAGGTGGACCCATCCGGCCAGCGGATCTCGTAGAAGGGCTCCATCGGCTTCAGGGTCACATCGCGGTCGAAATCACGCCCGCAGGCGGCCCAGAGATCGCGCAATCCTTGCGGCACCGTGATGATCGTCGGCCCCAGATCGAAGCGGTGGCCGCCTTGCGTGATCGACGATCCGCGCCCGCCCGGACGGTCCAGCTTGTCGATCACAGTCACCTGATAGCCCTTCGCCCCGAGCCGCATCGCCGAAGCGAGCCCCCCAAGTCCGGCCCCGATGACAATGGCGCGCGGCAGTCCGGTCGAATCAAGCATCTCGGGTTCCCGTCTTCTCTGTTTCGCGCAGCTTACACTGGTCAAAACTGTCAATCAAGGTTTACATTCTTCCCTTTACTATGTCCAGTTGCTGTGACATTCTGCGAGAGCAAACCGAAAGGCATGACTCGCGATGCAAACTGTCACCCTGTCTCTGTTCCGCTTCGACCGTGCGCTGGCGCGGCTCTGGGTGCTGGGCCAGATGGGGGCAGCGCGCCTGTCGCTGCCGCGCGCGCCGGGGCTGGAATTCTGGAAACTCTGCGGCTCTGGCACGGGCGAGGGCTTCACGCCCAGGCCCAACTGGGGCACCTGGGCGATCCTTTGCGCGTGGACAAGCCGAGAACTGGCCGAGGCCGGGATGGAGGCGCGACCATTCACCACCTGGCGCGCGAAGGCCGATGAGTCCTGCACGCTTTATCTCGAACCCTATAGCGCGCGCGGCCACTGGGCCGGTGTCGCGCCCTTCAAACCCGAAGGTAACGGGCCGGACGGCCCCATTGCCGCCATGACCCGCGCCACAGTGAAACCGTCCCGCGCGCTGCGTTTCTGGGGTCGGGTGCCGGATATCTCGGCCAGGGTCGGCAGCGACCCGAATGTCATCTTCAAGATCGGGATTGGCGAAGTGCCGCTCTTGCATCAGGTCACCTTCTCGGTCTGGCCCGATGCCCAGGCGATGGCCGATTTCGCCCGCCGCGGCCCCCATGCCGTGGCCATTCGCGCGGTCCGCGACGAGGGCTGGTTCAACGAGGAACTTTATGCCCGCTTCCGCATCAGCGGGGTGCAGGGCACATGGCAGAGGCGCGCGCCCCTGTCGCAACTGAACAGACAGGAGGCCGCATGACGCCTTTCCCCTTCTCCGCCATCGTCGGACAGGACGAGATGAAAACCGCGATGATCCTGACCGCGATCGACCCCAAGATCGGCGGCGTGCTGGTTTTCGGCGACCGTGGCACCGGGAAATCGACGGCTGTGCGCGCTTTGGCTGCGCTCTTGCCACCAATCGAGGTGGTCAAGGGATGCCCGGTCAATTCGGCCCGGCCAGAGGACTGCCCCGACTGGGCCGAATTGACCGCAATTGAGATCGAGACCCTCCCCACCCCTGTCGTTGACCTGCCCCTGGGTGTCTCCGAGGACCGCGTGACCGGCGCGCTCGACATCGAACGCGCGCTGACACGCGGCGAAAAGGCGTTTCAGGCGGGGCTGCTCGCGCGCGCCAATCGCGGCTATCTCTATATCGACGAAGTGAACCTGCTCGAAGATCACATCGTCGATCTGCTGCTCGATGTGGCGCAATCCGGCGAAAACGTGGTCGAACGCGAAGGCATGTCCATCCGCCACCCGGCGCGCTTCGTCCTTGTGGGTTCCGGCAACCCCGAAGAAGGCGAACTCCGCCCGCAGCTTCTCGACCGCTTCGGCCTGTCGGTCGAAGTCACCAGCCCGACAGGAATCGAGACCCGCATCGAAGTCATCCGCCGCCGCGATGCCTATGAGAATGATCACGCCGGTTTCATGGCGAAATGGCAGCCACAGGACGCCGCCCTGCGCGCCCGCATTCTCGATGCCCGCGCCGCCCTTCCCGAAATCCGCACGTCAAATGTCGCGCTGCATGATTGTGCCTCGGTTTGCCTCGCGCTCGGGTCTGACGGGTTGCGCGGCGAATTGACGCTCCTGCGCACGGCCCGCGCACTCGCCGCCTATGAGGGCGCAACCGAACTGAGCCGCGCCCATATCCGCGCGGCTGCCCCGATGGCCTTGCGCCACCGCCTGCGCCGCGATCCGCTGGACGAGGCCGGCTCTACCGCCCGGGTCGCGCGCCAACTGGCCGAGACCCTGCCATGACCCTGCCTGCTGATTTCATCTTGCCTGAAATACTCCGGGGGGAGGCCGCAGGCCGGGGGGCAGCGCCCCCCTTTTGCCCCGCCAGACGGCACGCAAGACCGTGACCCCCTATGACGACACCAGCGGCCAGCCCGGTCGTCCGGAACCACAGGCCGACCCATGGGCCTTGGTCGGGCTGGCGCTCGCACTCTTCGCCATCGATCCTGCGGGTCTGCGCGGGCTGTGGCTGCGCGCCCGCGCAGGCCCCGTTCGCGATCGCGTGCAAGGCGCGCTCGCCACCCTCGCCCCCCGCAAGCTGCACCCGTCCGCCAGCGACGAAACCCTCACGGGCGGCCTCGACCTCTCGGCCACGCTGGCAACAGGCGAGATGCAGCGCCATGCGGGGCTCCTGGAAACATCCGGCCTGCTGGAACTGACCATGGCGGAGCGCTGCCCGCCCGGCCTGGCCGCTCGGCTGGGGCAGGCACTGGATCGCAAGCCACAACTCGCGTTGATCGCGCTGGACGAAGCCGCCGAAGAGGGCGAGCACCTGCCTGCGGCGCTCGCAGACAGGCTGGGCCTGTTTCTCGATCTCGACGGGTTTTCATGGAGCGAGACGACAGAGCTGACCCTCAGCCCGGCGCTGATCGCACCGGCACAAGCGCGGCTTCACAGGATCACCTCGACCACGGCCCGCGACCGCCTGACCCGGGTCGCGGCTGATCTGGGCATTTCCAGCCTGCGTGCGCCGCTTCTGGCCCATGCCTGCGCGCGGGCACATGCTGCATGGCGCGGGGCAGATCAGATCGAGGAGGCAGATCTTCAGATCGCTGTCGCGCTCTGCTTTGCGCATAAGGCAATGCATTTCCCCGAAGATGCGCCTGAACCGGACCAACCCCCATCGCCGCCGGAACCCGAACAGGCACCCGAGGAACCCCGGAACTCGTCGCAGACCGACATCCCCGAGGAAATGCTGATCGAGGCCGCCCGCAGCGCCCTCCCCCCCGGCCTGATCGCCCAGCTTCAGGCGGCGCGTGTCGCACGCGCCATGGGCGGCCCGTCCGGCGCAGGCGCAAAACGCAAATCGCTGCGGCGCGGGCGGCCCATGCCGTCGCGCGCGGGCAAGCCCGGATCAGGCGCGCGGGTTGATGTGATCGCGACATTGCGCCAGGCCGCGCCCTGGCAGAAGATGCGCCGTGCCATGCTGCCCGACCGGGGCGACCGCCTGCTGCTGATGCCGTCGGATATCCGCATCAAGCGCTATCAGGACCAGACCGACCGTGTGCTCATCTTCGTCGTCGATGCCTCTGGCTCGGCGGCCGTCGCCCGTCTGGCCGAAGCGAAGGGCGCGGTCGAGTTGATGCTGGCCGAAGCTTACTCGACCCGCGATCATGTCGCGCTTGTGACCTTTCGCGGCGATCATGCGGAGCTTTGCCTGCCGCCCTCGCGCTCTCTGGTTCAGACCAAGCGCCGTCTGGCGGGCCTACCCGGCGGGGGTGCCACGCCTTTGGCGAGTGCGCTGCAAGTCGCACTCGCCACGGCGGATCAGGCGCGCGGCCATGGAATGACCCCGACGCTGGCCTTCCTGACCGATGGGCGCGGCAATATCGCGCTCGATGGCCGACCGGACCGCGCGCAGGCCGCGACGGAAACTACGCGACTCGCCCGCGCCATTGCCGCCAAGGGCATTCCGGCGCTGATGATCGATACCAGCCTGCGGCCCAAACCGCAGCTCGGGGAACTGGCCGGGCAGATGCAGGCGACCCTGATCGCCCTGCCGCGCGCTGATGCGCGCAGCCTTCAGACCACGCTTTCCGCAGTTCTGGGGGGATAGGGCGATGCAGCTCATACCCCCGGACTGGCCACTGCGGCACCACTCGCGCCGTATCCGCTGCCGCCCGCATGACTGGCATGTGCAGCTCATCGGCGAGGGCCCTGACCTGCTGATGCTGCACGGCGCAGGGGCGTCGGCGCATAGTTTTCATCCGCTCGTGCCGCATCTGCCAGGGTACAGGCTGATCATTCCGGATCTGCCTGGTCAGGGTTTCACACGGGCCGGCGGCATGTTCCGGCTGGGGCTGGACGCGATGGCGGATGATCTGGCGACGCTTGCGGCCGATCAGGGCTGGCGGCCTGTTGCCATTATCGGTCATTCGGCAGGAACAGCCGTTGCGTTGCGCATGGCTGAAATCCTGCCATGCGCGCCTCAGGCTGTGGTGGGGATCAATGCAGCCCTGGGGCCATTTGACGGGTTTGCAGGCTGGCTGTTTCCGAAACTGGCAAAGGCCATGTCGGCCAGCCCTTTCGTGGCGGCGATCGTCACGCGGATGGCGTCGAAACGCGAGCAGGTCGCCAGCCTGTTGCAGGGCACGGGCTCGCGCCTTGGCCCCGACGGGGTTGCGCTTTATCAACGTCTTGTCACCGATCCGCGCCATATCGAGGGCACGCTTGGCATGATGGCGCAATGGCAGCTGGAGCCGCTGGTCGAGCGGATGGCACAGATCATGGTGCCCTGCCTGCTGATTGCCACGGACAAGGACAAGGCCGTGCCGATGCGGGTCTCGCGCGATGCGGCGGCGGTGCTGGGCAGGGCGCAGTATCACGAACTCGCGGGGTATGGTCACCTGGTGCATGAGGAGGCACCTGAAACGATCGGCAATGTAATCCGGCCCTTCCTGGACAGAACGCGCAGCAGCCTGTCGCTGGTATCACAACCGGGGTGACCGACCGCGTCGGCTTCGGCCCGATATACGGGCGCAGCCTTGATGTAAGGTGCGTGCTGAGCACGCACCTTACTGGCCCGGCAAGTGTGACTGATCACGCTTGCCGCCATCCTGATCCTGATATTCACCAGATGCGCGCCCCTGGCACCACAGCGCATGAGCTATGAATGCGTCAACATCTTCGCGCCTGTAGGACAGGATTTCACCGATTTCATGTTCTCTCTCGGGATCAACCGCACTGTTGCCGCGCTGCACCAGGTCCTTCAGGCGCAGTGCAGCGGCCCCATACCCATCCCGGAACACGATACGCGTGAAGAAAACGCGACCCTGATGCTCGAACTGGCGAAACAGAAGCAGATTGAACCCGTCCGACAAGATGGCGTCCAGGCCATCTGGCGCGACCTCGAAGAACAGGGCCACGTTCTTCTTGCCGTCCCGCATGAGCATGAATTCCCGGCCTTCATGCGGGCCGATGCCAGCGGGCAGTTCATGACCTGTCATGACGAACGCGGCTCCTTGAAATCCGGAAGTTCACGCCTGCAGTGTGAAGCAGGATACTGTCCCGCACTTGCGGCTACAAGGATTGCGCCGTCTCGTGTCGCGCCATCAGACAAATCGCGCAACAGCTGCGTTTCACTGTCATTGCGCATGCCATTTGCGCGCCCGCAGAAACACCCTATCTCTGTGCCCATGGCCGATCCGATCCTGATCCCCCGCCCCGAGGGCCTTTATTGCCCCGAGGGTGATTTCCACATCGACCCGGTGCGCCCGGTCCCGCGCGCCCTGATCACCCATGGCCATGCCGACCATGCCCGCGCGGGTCATGGCGCGGTCATGGCCACACGCCCGACGCTCGATATCATGGCGCTGCGCTATGGCGCGGGTTTCACGCAAAGCCGCCAACCCGCCAGCGGTCTCACCCGGATCAACGGTGTCACTGTCAGCTTCCACCCCGCGGGCCATGTCCTCGGCTCGGCCCAGATCAGCGTTGAAAACCGCACCACCCGCATCACTGTCACAGGCGACTACACCCGCACACCCAACCCGGCCTGCGCACCATGGGAACCCGTCCCCTGCGACATCCTCGTGACCGAGGCCACCTTCGCCCTGCCCGTCTTTCGCCACCCCGACCCGGCGCAGGAAATCGACAAACTGCTGGCCTCACTCCGCGCCTTTCCCGAGCGCGCGCATCTGGTGGGTGTCTATGCCTTGGGCAAAGCGCAGCGCGTCATCATGCTGTTACGCGCGGCGGGCTATGACGCACCGATCTATATCCATGGCGCATTGACCAGACTTTGCGAGTATCACATCACCCAAGGCATCCCCCTTGGCGATCTGCGCCCGGCCACAGTCGCGCGCGGAAAGAAGGGCGATTTCGCCGGTGCGATCATCCTCGGCCCGCCCTCGGCCTTTGCTGCGACTTGGGCGCAGCGCTTCCCGGACCCGGTAATCGCTTTCGCCTCGGGCTGGATGATGGTGCGCGCGCGTGCCCGTCAGCGCGGGGTCGAACTGCCGCTGATCATCTCGGATCATGTCGACTGGGGGCAGCTTACGCAGACCATCGAAGAGCTTGATCCGTCCGAGACCTGGATCACCCATGGCCGCGAGGATGCG